>DASQUN010000120.1:0-3816 GCA_035641275.1 Candidatus Udaeobacter sp.
TCGCCGTATGGCAGCAGAGTGTTACCGTTAGTTCCGATTTCGGCGCTGCTGATTGCAACGCTTTGCGGAACGCGATCCCTATTCTCGACCGGCTGTTTCATCATGGAGCGCGTTTGCTGTAGGCAGGACCTACGGGTAGACTGCAAACCATGAGCGCCAGAAACACGAAACCCTCCGTCGCGAAATCCAGCCGTAGCGCTGGGACACCCGCAAAGAGTGACACGCGCAAGGTGTTGTTGCTCGACGGCCACTCGCTTGCGTTTCGGGCTTTTTTCGCGTTGCCGGACACGCTCGTCACTTCGTCGGGGCAGATCACCAATGCCGTTTACGGCTTTACCGCCATGCTGATCAAACTGCTGGCAGACGAGCGGCCGCAGGCCGTGGTTGTTTGCTTTGATAAGGGAACGCCAAAGTTTCGGCTTGACCGCTACGCGGAGTACAAGGCCGGACGGGCCGAGACCCCCGATTTATTCCGCCAGCAGCTTCCTTTGATCCGCGACGTGCTCGAGAGCTTGCGGATCCCCATGGTCGAGCTCGAAGGCTATGAAGCCGACGATCTTCTCGCGACCCTGACAAAGCACTGCAGCGAAGAAGGAAGCGAGGTCGTGATCGTCACCGGCGACCGGGACATTCTCCAGTTGATTCGCGCTGGCGTCTCCGTGATCATGACCCGCCGGGGGATCTCTGATGTCATCCGTTACGATGTCCCGATGGTCTTTGAGCGCTACGGCGTCGCCCCCGAGAAGTGGACCGATTTCGTGGCCCTCAAGGGGGAAACCTCGGACAATTTGCCCGGCATTCCGGGTGTGGGCGACAAAACCGCCGCTCAGCTGGTCAATAAATACGGCGATATTGAGCAAATCATCACCCATGCCGACGAGCTCTCGCCAAAACTCCGCGACGCCATAAAGACGCGCGCGGATCAACTGCGAATCAATAAGGAGCTTGGTCGCTTGCTCGATGATGTGCCGCTCGAGATTGACCCGGCGAGGATTTGCCTTGAAGCTTGGGATCCAGAAGAGGTCCGGAAGCTATTTACGTCGCTTGAGTTCCGAACTCTCCATGAGAGACTCAAAGAGCTCAAGATACATGCCGGAGTCGCTCCGCCTGCACTCGAACTCGAATCGATCTTGGAACTCGTTTCGGAGGGAGAGCTGCGCCAGGGAGAGGCCGTGGCGCTCGCTTGGAATGAGGATTGGCTTGCGCTGTGTGACGCGCCTGGCGAAGCGCGCATCCTGCCTTTCTCTTTGGCCATGCGCCAACTCGCTGGGTTTCTCCGGAATCCCGATCGGCAGAAGATCGCCCATGACGCCAAGGCGCTTTACCGCTCAGCGCTGAACGCGGGGATTGAAATTCAAGGCTTATATTGTGACACCAAGATTGCCGCCTATCTTCTCGAGCCAGGCTCCGCGCCAGGGTATGCGGTGAGTGATACAGTCGGTCGTTATCTCAGAGTGTCTATCGATGAGGAAAGGCCGCAAACCCAGGAGGGGGAGCAGGCGAGTCTCGCTTTCGGCGCCGATGAGAAACGTCGTGTTTGCCGGGAAGCGGTGGCGATCCGGGCGGTTGGCCCGGCGCTCGAGGAACAACTCCGCAATCAAGGTATCTGGGACCTTGCAACAAGCTTGGAGTTTCCCTTGGTCGAGGTGCTGGCGCGCATGGAACATAACGGCGTTCTCATCGACCGCGGCTACCTTGAGAGGCTGAACGCCGACTTCGGAGAAAAGATGGCAACCCTCGAGCGCACGATTCAGCAGCTCGCGGGAGAGGACTTCAAAGTGAACTCGCAGCCGCAGCTCCAGCGCGTTCTGTTTGACAAGCTGGCGCTGCCAAAAACTAAGAGAATCAAAACCGGCTACTCCACGGATGCTTCGGAGTTGGAGAAGATCGCCGGCACTCATCCGATTGTCGCTGCGCTGCTCGAATACCGAGAAGTGTCCAAGCTCAAGACCGGCTTTACGGAGATGCTGCTGGCGCTCATCGATGCCAAGAGCAATCGAATCCACACGACTTATGAGCAGACCACGGCCGCCACCGGGCGCCTGTCGTCAACGGCACCCAACCTGCAAAACATTCCGATTCGCGGCGAGATGGGACGCCGGATCCGACGCGCTTTTGTCGCGCCAACTGATCACGTGCTGCTCTCGGCCGACTATTCGCAGATCGAACTCCGCGTGCTCGCGCATCTTTCGGAGGATGAGAGCTTTTTGCAAGCCTTCGCCCAGGGACACGACTTTCACGCGACGATTGCTGCCAAAGTGTACGGCGTCGCGGCGGCTGACGTCACACCCGAGATGCGGAGCAAGGTCAAACAGTTCTCTTATGGCATCGCTTATGGGATGTCCGCCTATGGGGTTTCCCAACGGCTCGGGGTCGAGATCGACGAGGCAACGAGCTTTATCGAAGCCTATTATGCCCAGTTTCCCAAAGTGAAGGAGTTTCTCGCGTCCCAAGTCGCGAAGGCGAAGATCGACGGCTTTACCACGACCCTGTTCGGTCGGCGTCGCTATCTGCCGGAACTGCTCTCCTCTAACTACCGGCTGCGCACGTTAGGCGAGCGCATGGCGCTCAACGCGCCGATTCAAGGAAGCGCGGCCGACATCATCAAGAAGGCGATGATCGGCGTCGATGCCGCCCTGCGCCACGAGCCGATTGCGAAGATGCTTCTTACCGTGCACGACGAGCTCGTGTTCGAAGTACCCACAGGGAAATTGGAGCAGGCGCGGGCCATCATAGAAAAAGCGATGACCAAAGCTGCGGACCTCCGCTGCGGACTTGCGGTGGACGTGCATACGGGAATGAATTGGGCGGAAGCGCACGCTTGAGCCGCTTCGCCGCTCACACAACACTGTATCGCCCTGATTTGGAGCACAACCAAAAAACAGTGACATAGGTGAGGGCGCTCAGAGGGATGGGAGGAAAGCCGCCGCCCGCCAAACGGTGAAATGAAACTCTCGAGAAACCGACGACGTGTGGATGCATTCCAACGGTCCTCCTTGGTTTCTGAAAGTTCGCAAGGACTGTGTGAATTCGGATGTTTTCCCTAGGAAGATCGGCGAACAGGCATGGCTCCGTTTAGCGCACCTGGGTGCAAACGATGTCGTTTACACCCAAGTGGATGGCGGCTCACAACTAGGCTGACTTAATTAAGCTTAATTTTGGCGCCTTTTGAGAACGGAGTGCCAGTAAGGGCTCCGCTGACTGGATCGGTATTAGAGGCGTCAATGAGTAACGTAGCAGGCCCAGGCTGAAACTTGAAACCCTCTATGGCGTCCACTGTAGCCGACCAAGTGCCAGCCAGACAGTCAATGCTAACATTGCCCAACCCCATGTATAGATGCCGGCCGTGAACTTGGTAAATGGTCGCTGTCCCGGTGCCAGTATCCGTAGTGTTATCGCACGCGGCAGAACCCGTCAGGGTTACCTGCGTCCGGCTTGACGATAGATCAGCGTTGCCAACCTCGAAATCGGTAATAGCGGCAAATGCCGCACGACCGATCAGCAAGACAGCCGCGAAAGCTATCACCAACCGGAAAGCAAACAGTCTACTTATTACACGCATTGTCAATTCTTCCTCCTTATTAATTTGTTTCTCTTTAGAACCGCCATGGCGAACTGCGGCAAACGCACCAAACATGCCAGAGCGCAACTATTGCAAAGGGAGCATTTAAGAGAGCTTAAGTCGAAGAACAGCGGCGCAAATATTACGTGTCCGCGAAATTTTTGCCACTTGGCCGCTCCAATTTGTCTCGAAGGCATGCCGTGGTGCCGAGTCGCCTTGACTGTTTTTGTCGCTCTTTAGTCCAACGATCTTCC
>DASQUN010000121.1:0-4990 GCA_035641275.1 Candidatus Udaeobacter sp.
ATCACGCCGTCGAAGCAGCGCGCAATGAGATTCAAGACCGCCGGCTTGAGCAGACTGGGACCGTAGTACAGGCGGATCGGCGATTGGGCTTTGAAGCGGAGCGAATAACTTTCCGCGTTCAAGTGAAAATAGGCAGCGAGGTTGGGGATGTCGTTGCGGTGAATTTGCTCTCCGTCGAAGAGCTTGCGCAGCGCCGGTGCGAGCTCAGCCATAATCGCTAATGGTTTCGCCCGTTCCACCTGATGGGTGAGGATCGATCGCGAGCCGGGCCCGAGGCCAAGCGAAATCTCCCGTCCGGCCATGAGTTCGGAAATTGTGGCGAAAGCCGCGGCAAGATCGATGGGATTGCGAAAATAGGGAACAGTAATGGCCGTTCCAAGCTTGACCGGTAAACGCGCGACGAGCGCGGCCGAACTCGCCAGCACGCTTCGATATTCGAGATTGTCGTTGGTCCAAACCTGGGCGAAACCGAACCTCTCCAGGCTCTCCCGCGCTTGTTCTGCAAGGCGGATCAATTCAGGCAGAGAGTAGCGGTTGAGGACATGCAGCGGATAGTGGATTCCGATCTCGCCGGTAAACGGTTCAGATTCGCTCGACATGCGCTTCGTACGCTATCACATAAACGATAAACTCATAGCAAAACTTAATGGAAAGCTTCGACGTAAGCAATCCACACATGGTCCCAATACATTCTGCTTCCGATCGCTTGCCGGCCTAACTGGACGCTATCCCTGCGCGCATGATATAGCGAGACATCATACCCTTTTTTTCTTGGCTTTAGGTCATCGAGACAGCTCGTCCCCTTCGGCCAGCTGTGGAGTCTCCTCTGCGTTCACCGACGATCGACAAAGACGACGCCGAAGAGCCGAGGAGCGGATCCGCCGATCGAACAGCTTCGCGGCCATCCTGGCGTCCGCTTCATGCACTGCGTCGGCTGAGGACCTTAGAGGCGCTGCGTTACCGCGAGTTTAGTTTGATCTGGTATGGGCAGATCTTCGCCTCAATGGCCACATGGATGGATCAAGTGGCGCGCGGTTGGCTCATTTACGAGTTGACCAACTCGGCGCTCCAGCTTGGCCTGGTGCGGGGAATTCAGGCCTTACCGATTCTCTTGCTGTCCCCGCTGGCGGGCAGCTCGGCCGATCGGTATTCCCGTAAGACGCAGGTGTTGGTGGCACAAATTGTCGATGGAGTGTTGTACGCCACGATCGCTCTGCTGATCATTACCGGTGAGATTCAGCCATGGCATGTCTACGTAACCGCCTTCGGCATGTCAATCGTGCAGACGTTTCAGCAACCGTCCAGGGCCGCGATGATCGCCGATGCCGTGCCGCCCAGTCACTTGATCAACGCCATTGGACTTAACTCGATCGTCTTCAACGTGGCGCGCAGCGCGGGTCCTGCTCTGGCGGGTTTCCTCATCGCCGTGTTTGGCACTGCCGGCTCGTATACTGCGCAGGCAATCTTCTACCTGCTCGCGACCGTCTGGACCGCGCAGCTGCGCTCCGGGCAACGCTCTGCTTCGGGTCCCCACGATGACGCTGCCGGCGAGGATTCCTTTGGTCAGAGCATCGTCGCAGGATGGAAATTCAGCTGGCAGAACGAGGCGGTTCGCACAAGTCTCCTCATTGTAACTCTCGCGTCCTTGTTCATCCTTCCCTTCACGACGCTCTTGCCGGTATTTGCGCGCGACCTTCTTGGGGTCGGCGCCACCGGGCAAGGCCTGCTGCTGAGTGCTATGGGTGTCGGCGCGCTGTGCAGCTCCGTTCTCGTCGCGTCATTCGGTGACCGCGTACCCCGGGTGAACTTCATGCTGGGAGGTGTGACGCTATACGGATTTACCGTCGTAGCCTTCTCTGCTTCTCCCTGGTTCAACCTTTCAGCCCTGCTGATGGGGATCGCCGGCGTCGTCCATGTGACCTCTCATGCGCTTGCACAGACCGTCATCCAGACCTATTCCCCTTCCGAATTCCGCGGCCGAACGATGGCTCTATTTCATATGACCCACGTGGTGCTGTTGGTGGGAGGAATACTCATAGGGGCGCTGTCTTCGCTCGTGGGGGCTCAGTGGGCCGCAGCGTTGATGAGCACAGTTGGCGCTCTGGCCGTAATCGCGATCTATGTGGCTGTGCCACGCGCCCGACATATCCGGTAGCGGCCGGCGGGAAGCAGGTCATCACCCGACTCATTTACCCATCACTTGCAGGTTTCTGTACCGGTTACCATGGTCGAGCAGGCCCTCCTCTTCGAACCATGTGATAGGTTTCTTGTCAGAGTGCCACCTTTGTTGTAGACATCAAGGAGGAGGTTTACCTGACTATGAAAACAGTCAAACATATTTTGCTGGTCTTGCTGGTCGGGCTATCTTGGGGTGGTTTCGCCGCCTGCTCAAAATCTGAAGACGATAAAGGTTCGATGGAAAAGGCGGGTCGAACTGTCGACGAAGCTATGAACAAAGCCAAGGAGCAAACCGGCCAAGCGATGGAAAAAGCGGGCGAGGCAATGAGACAGGCCGGTGAGAGGATGAGACAAGGAGCAGAGAAGGAAAAGAAGTAGCCGGAAATCTAAGACACTGCAAAAGATAAGGTCTATATCTCGACATCACACAAGTCATTCACAATCAAAAAAGTCAGTGCTGTCGAGACCGAAGCTCAAATAGAATTACATAAATCCAAGAGCAGCTCCGCTTTTCATCGCCCGCGAAGATAACCGGTTCATTGTGGCAAGCGCTCGGCAGGCAATGCCGCGCTAGCTACAAATCATTGGTTAGAGCCGACGCTAACGCAGTAAATAAGCGATAAAGTTTCTACGGCCTTATCTTCAGATTGGGATGATGCCGCCAGAAATAGAATGCCATCCCCGTGGCCGCAAAAAGATTTCCAATCAGAACCGCCGGCCATGCCAGGGCCTGAAGGAGCGGCTCAGCGAAGATAAAGGCCATCACGAAGAAGCCGAACTCAAAAATGACAAAGAAAAGCAAGATCCCAAATCCGACGCTTAGATTTTGCTCGGCTAGGGCGAGAAGCTTGGCGGCCACTCCGCCGATGACACAGAAGACCATGCCATGCACCCAGGTGTAGAATAGAACCATTTCAAAAGAAACGGGGAGGGTGTGCAGCTGATCCAGCCCCATGCTGCGGCGGAAAAGGGCCGCGCCGAGAACGCTGGGCGTATAGAAGGGGCGGCCGTTGAAAACGTCGAGGACGAAAAACCAAAGGGCAATGGCTGCCGCACCAATAATACCTGCGACAATGCCCTCACGATATACATCAGAGATATTTGAAGAAGCGGAGGTGATGATGGGGGCGTTGGCGCTGTTAGATTGAACCGCCATAAAAGCTCCTTTCCGGGCTGATGATGGCCCTGTTCACCCACAACCGTAAACCGAGGAGAATCTTCCTCTACCCCTCGACGGTAGCATCCGGCTTCTACCGGGTCAATATCAACTTTCAGGTGACCGCGATCACTTCAAGCTAAACAGTACCTGGACGCGATCCAGGACGCATGTTATAGGCTGATAACATTCCGCGCCCTTGGCTCTGGGAGATCGAGGCTGCTCGTTCCCTTCGGCCACCGGTGGAGGTGACCCTGCGTTCACCGACAACCGACAAAGGAAAAACTACAGCGCCGAGAAGCGAAGCCGGCGAACGAGCGGAGGCACGACCATCCTGGAGCCCTCTCGACGCAGTGCTTCAACTTCACGCCATCGGGGCGCTTCGCCACCGCGAGTTTCGCTTGCTCTGGTTCGGGCATGCATTCACATCCATGGCGTTCTGGATGGATCAAGTCGCGCGCGGTTGGCTCATTTATGAGCTGACGGATTCAGCGCTTCAGCTTGGTTTGGTGCGCGGGGTTCAGGCCATCCCTACTCTCTTGTTATCCCCGGTGGCGGGAACGGCCGCCGATCGCTACTCCCGCAAGATGCAGATACTGGTCGCCCAAGTGCTTGATGGGTTGATGTTAGCCGCGGTGGCCTTGCTTATCGTTAGAGGTCAGATTCAACCCTGGCATGTATACTTGACCGCTTTCGGCATGGCGATCGTTCAAACTTTTCAGCAGCCTGCTCGCGCGGCGATGATCGCCGATGTTGTGCCGCCCAGCCACTTGACCAATGCTATTGGCCTCAACTCGATCATTTTTAACGTCGCGCGAAGCACCGGTCCGGCGTTAGCGGGCGTACTCATTGCAACCTTCGGAACTGCCGGCTCGTTTGCGACCCAGGCTGCATTCTATCTTCTGGCGACAGTCTGGACCTTGCAGCTCCGCTCCGTCGAACCCTCTTTCGCCGGCTCGCGGGGCCACTCCGCTCATGGCACCTCGTTCGGCCGGAGCATCATCGAAGGTTGGAAATTCAGCTGGAGGAACGAGACGGTCCGAACGGCCCTGCTCGTCGTCATGTTTGCGTCTTTGTTCATTGTGCCGTTCACAACGCTCCTGCCGGTGTTTGCGCGAGACATCCTTGGCGTCGGTGCCACGGGGCAGGGACTGCTTCTCACGGCAATGGGCGTGGGCGCATTGGGCAGCGCGGTGATCATTGCGTCCTTCGGTGACCGGATGCCGAGGGGTATCTTCATGCTCGGCGGGGTGATGTTGTACGGCATCGGCGTGGTTGCCTTTTCGACGTCCCCATGGTTCCAGCTTTCAATCGTGCTGATGGTGATCGTTGGTTTCGCCAACGTCTGTTCGCACGCGCTGGTGCAAACCGTCATTCAGGCCTATTCACCTTCTGAATTTCGCGGCCGGACCATGTCCATCTTTCACATGAGCAACGTGGTGATGACCTTAGGAAGCATGCTCATCGGCGCGCTGGCGGCACTGTGGGGGACTCAGTGGGCGGTGGCGTTGATGGCCACGACCGGCGCCTTGGCCATGATCGCAATCCACGTGGCGCTCCCGCAGGCACGGCATATCCGATAGAGGGTCGGAGCCGGGCGCAATCCGGCACATGTGTCACGCCTCGAAGGGCGCGTTACACTAACTGGTTCAGCCG
>DASQUN010000122.1:0-2316 GCA_035641275.1 Candidatus Udaeobacter sp.
AAAGGACGATCTGGAAGACCCGACTGGCTCAGTGTCCGCCACTCTCCAATACAGCGAGAGCCGCTCGGCAGCAAAGAACGTCCTGCTCGGCGCGGCTCGCGCCCGCCACGCCGATGGCACCGATAATCGCGACCCCGTCGAGGATCGCTATCCCCCCTCCCGCCGGCAAGATACGGCCGCGATGCGATATCGTGAGACTGCGCAGCCAGGCTTGCTGCGCTTGCGGCACCAACTCCGCGGTGGCGAGGTGAAAGGCGGCGGCCGTGTACGCCTTATTGAAGGCGAGCTCCGCCGTTCTAGGCTCCGCTCCATCCATCCGTCCGACCGCGATCGGACAGCCGGCCTCATCCACAACTGCAACCGTGATCGCTATCCTGTTTCTCTGCGCGTAGGCATGCGCTCGATGCACCATCTCCCATGCTTTTTGTACCGGAACCGGCGCGACGGCTGCTTTGTTTTTGCGGAAAAAGGCGGCATTGACTTCGATCGAGGCCTGATGCTCGGCCGGGACATCGGCGTCTTTGAAGATCGCGTCCACCGGACAGACGATCTCGCATTGTTCGCAATCGATGCAGACTTCCGGGTCGATGTAGAACTGAGGCGCCCCTGGTTTGGTATGGATGCAGGCGACCGGGCAGACCTCGACGCAGGCTCCATCGTTGGTGCAGAGGCTCGTGATGACGTAAGGCATAAGTCCTCGCTAGCGCCAGACTGTTAGAACCTGCCATTCGCCCTTCGACCCGGCTCAGGACGAACGGCTGAGTATTTGAATGCATGACCCATTGTCGTCATGGTGAGCTTGTCGAACCATGAATAGATTTTTCCCGGAGTCTTGCGCTCGGAATTGCAAATCTCAGTTTCACAATTGGCAATTTGAGATTTGTCGTTTGCAATCGCGAAGCGTTAGCCGTCCGCCGCGAGCGGCAAATCGGTGCGGATCACGTTTGCCACATGGACGCGCGTTCCATATTTGGCCGTGACCAGTCTCCCGTCCTCGTTGAGTGTTCCAAGCCCCGCCGCCGCCGCTATCTTTTCAGCATTGGGGTCCGGCGCCGCCGTCGCGCGAAAACCAAGCTCTCTAATCCACGCGCTCAGAACGAAGCTGATGAACAACCCGTTCTGCACGGGCACTTGGCCGCCGATGCCCGGCGCCGTCCGTGGGTCGTAGTCGGCGCGCACCGCACAAATAACGGCAAATGGAAAATCCTCACCACTGTCGTTGGAGCTTAATTTCGCGATGCCCACCAAGTCGGCGCCAAAGTACTCGGCCATACCCTTGACGTGTCTCGAGGTGATCTCGGGCGTGTGTAGCTCTGCTTTCGTTGGGAAGACATTGCCCTCCGGCGCATTACGGATCATCTCCGTCACCGTATTGGCCAGATCCGCCGGCGGGGTATGGATGAAAAAATTCCAGTAGGGGTCGTCTTCCGGAGCGTGCTTTCGCGGCCAGGGGAATCGCAGCGCCACTAAACGTCCCGTTTGACGAATCGGTTCGTGTTCTCTTTCAGCGGGGCGTAGTAGCCGATGTCGCCGACCACCTCCGCCGCGGGTGCCTTACCCTCGTGTGACGCGGTGCACCCCGCGACGGTACAGGCTTGGTCGCCCGGCTTGATGCCCGAGTCATAGCCGAGCCAGCGCACGCGACTGTTACGCGTCTTCCCCCAGAAGCGATCATCGATCCACTTCAGCGCGCCCACCAGCGCAGGGCGCGCGGGAATGGGGCAAGTGTGAAGCGTCCAAACCGCCAGGCCATGCCACCAGACGTTGGGTTTGGTAAACGGACAGACGGCAACGCAGGTGAGGCAGCTGCCCCAATGCTCGTGCACGTACGGCCTGAGCTTGTAACACGTGAGCCAGTTGATCTTGTATTTCTCAATTCCGTTAAAGACCACCTTATCGCCGAACGGGATACTGTTGGTCGGACAGGTATTGGCGCATTTGCGGCAGATTTTGCAAAAATCTTCGACGCCGATGTCGACGGGTTGATCCGGTACCAGCGGGAGGTCGGTGAGGATCGGGTCGGGCATGTGGATACGGGCGCCAAAGTTTTTATTAATGACGAGACCGTTTCGGCCCAGCTCGCCGATGCCTCCGGCCACTCCGGCGGCTTGGGGAGTAACCACCCCTCGAAGGGCCGTGTATCCTAATTCTTTGATGTAGCCTTCCAAGGCTTTCAGGATCAGAACGCCTTTCATTTGCGATACGTGATAGGCGGCGTCGCCGATGTGATGCCGATGGGCCTGAAGCTTGTTGTAATCCCAAGCTGTCGTCGCTTGGATGATGTAGGGAAATTTCCGCACCAGATCTTCCGGAGTC
>DASQUN010000123.1:0-4073 GCA_035641275.1 Candidatus Udaeobacter sp.
CGCAAAGTCGGGGACCCTCTTACTTGATTTTATGGTTTTGAAATCTTCAGATCTCGACGGCTGTGCTTTAGCGGGGGGTTATGCGGCGAGAATTCACCGCTAGGTTGCGCAATGAAACTGGAACGCGATCTCTTTGCGGTGCTTTATTTCTTGGTTCCGAGGAGATTCTTCTCGTTCAGCGCTTTGATAATAGCTTCGACATAGCGTTTGGTTGCCGTATTCGCATTGTCGGGCTCGGCCGTCTTGACCGTGGCGGTCCAGACCAGTTCGTTCTTACTGAGGTCGTATAGCGTCGTCTCGGACGTATACACGTCATAGCGGTGAGGGCTTGGCGCACCATACGGACCGGACCACATGGCTCCCCCATGCGAGCCAAAGATGCCGAAGACGGGAACCGGGTAGTAGCTCGGGCCATAGTCCGTTTTCTGTTCGATACTTACCGCTCGCGCGAGGATCACCGCATCTGCACCCGCCTGTTGCGCGGCTTGTTTGATTTTGGCTTCTTCGATTTTTTCATCCTCCGGAATATGCCGATAGCTTGGCAGCGCATCGATACCGGCGGACCTAAGTTGGGCCACGAATTCGTCCTCGAAAATGCGGCGGATACTGGTTTTTCGGTCGACGCCACCGACCATGATCCTTTTGAAGGAAGCCGAGCTGTAGCCAGGATGGCTCCATTCACTGACCACCGGCCTCGTGGCCGAGCAGCCCGCAAGAGCGAGCGTAGCGGTCAGCATGGCGATGGCCAAACGCGATAAGTTTATGTTCATAAAATTCTCGCTTCTAAACAAATCCGTGCTCGAACCGCCAACTGCGCGAAAGCCACCGGGCGCTCCGCCGTCAATTGAGGGCATCGAGAAGTATTCGAGTTTGCTGGATTCCGGAATGATGGGTCACTCAGCACACTCACCTAACGTATGATCGCCATGGCAAGTGCCAAGCCCGCCATTATCGCGGTGCCGATGGCGGCAATCGTTAGCATCTTCAAACTTCTCTGAACATTCTGCAGCAGTGTCTCGACGATCTTCAACTGAACATCAACCTTGTCGTTTAACGCGGCTTGAAGTCCCATGGCCTTTTCGAGATTGTCAATCCGGGCTTCATCGCTACCCGTGCGAGCATCGCTGACGACCTTGCGAATGGCGTTAATGACGGGTGCGCTACCCAAAATGAGCGGGCCGAGTCTTTCGATTAATTTCTGTATTGTAGTCGTCGAAATCTTCAACAGGGTCATTATATCCTAGTTCTCACCCGCGGCGAAACCGATCCGAGCGTTCCCTCTTTCTTTCCCGGAAATTTCTCTTCCACCACAAGTTACCGGAAATCTATAGCCTTTGATCAAGTTGCTAAACATGGTATGGGAGCATTTCCGGTAGGTCAGAGCTCATAACGGCGGGTATGCCAAAGAAGATCCTTGTGGTCGATAACGAAATTCGCAGTCGGCATAACATCGCTTACTTTTTGCGCGAGCAAAACTATGAAGTCGATGAGGCAGATGACGGGGGTAGGGCGCTCGAACTGCTAGAGAAGGAGAGTTTCGATCTTTTAATTTGTGATCTTATCATGCCTCGACTTAGCGCATCGGACGTGATCGATCGCATGAAGGCCTTGTTCATGTCGACCAGAATCATACTCATAACGGGTCACCCCGATTTGGTCGCACAACAGGGGCTCGGATACTTACCCTGTTTCACCAAGCCGTTTAACCTGTATGATCTATTACAAAAAGTAAGAGAACTGATCGGTCGATAATCCTGACTGGTCGTGCCGAGCAAAGTTGCTTGCCAATCGACAGCCATTGTCTTTCGCCACTGCTCAGAAACCCCTTGCGCTTTAGTTTGAAAAATATACCATAGGGAGTACACGTTACGACTCTGCCAACAACGGGTACTGCTAGATAGCTCTTTCCTAAAAAGCGCCCAGAAAGGGGGTTAATGTCATGTCAAGCCGGCTGTACGGAGATCACTTCATTATGGCCTTTCCCAGCTTTGACACGGCCACCAATGGCTGGGTTCCCCAAGCTGACGTTACCTGGGACCACAAATCAGCTGCTCGCAAATTTGCTTTTATCCGATTCCCGAACCGCTTCAAGACCGAGGCCGAAGCGGTAAATTTCGCGCTGGACATGGCCCAAACGTGGATTGATAAGCATCCCCGGCGTTTGCATACGTATCGCGGCGGGTCAGGGCGGATTATAGAGTTAGTGGGAGCCCTGAAGCATGGGTTGGCAAGATCGGCTTCCCAACAGCTCGGCCGAGTTCAGCCCGCGCCAGAACGGCACTTGGAGAAGTCATTCACGTTTGACGAGTTTAAATCCGCTATCGCTGCGAGAGGAAAGATCAGCGAGGAAAAGTTGCAGAAGAGCTACATGGCACTGGTCCAACTAAGAAAGAACAGGCATTTGTCTTGGGCGGAGGCGAGACGGAAAGTGGAGCACTCTCAGCATGATTTCACCGCCGCGCCATCTACGATGCGCCGGCCGAGAGCTGCGCGGATTCCTCTTACCGAGCGCGATTGGCGCAGAATTGGCTGAAAGCAGAGCCATTCTTCGGTTCATCAAGAAGCGAGCTAAATCAGATCAGAAAGTGGTGGCGAGAGAGGTAGCGGTCACATTTTCAGGTCGAGCTTTGGAATAACCAAGAGCCATTCGACAAAGCGGTCGCTGCCAAACTTGCTTGCGTATAGTCCGACCAGCCCCAAAGGCAAAAAGAAACCCGTGAGAAGCCAAGTCGGCCAAGTAAATTCATAGCCCATCCAACCGGCCACATACGGCAGGCCTGCAATTTCCAGACATACCCCGCTCGAAAAAATCAACAAGCTCCTTTTCCATCGGCTCGACTGCAGGCGAACGGCTTCCGAGTCCCAGAGGCACAGAAAAATTCCATGTAACAAAGATGGTTCGATGTCTTTCATGTTGTCATTGCCCTTTCACGCGGACTTCCATTGCCGGGAGAGCGGAGATGATAGGATGGGATTATTGATCACGCGCACGGGATTCCGCTAGCAGGTTGCTGAGAAACTCTGTTTGCGAGCTGCGGGACTTTGGCACTGCTTGGAGTAAGTTGCCACAATGACGAACCATTTCCCGTTCACCAAGATCCGCCTCGCCGCGGATATTAAAGTTTGCGCCGCAGGAAATCAACTGTGTCGATCCCTTGGTAGCAGAGGATTAGTCGACAACGGCCCGGTTTAGCTTTCTTCGGTGCTTTTGTCACCGCCGGGTTTGGCCTTGACCGCCGTCTGCTTTTCTGGGCTCCCTTGGAGCTTTCGGCGGCTCTCTTGTTCCCGGGCTTTGATGGCATTGAGCCGCTCCCGAAACCAAGTCTTCTCAGGCCAAGCCCAGTTCTGACCGTCGTAGGAATTGTCCTGCTTCATAGCATTCGCGTCGAGCAGAACTCAGCAAGCCCTATGCCAGAGCGCGGCGCGGATATTTTCAAGAAAAATTGCCGCCGGGCCTCTAAGATGCTGACGAAATTCGTCAGCTGCGGCCATAAATCGAACATTCAGAGGCGGGAAAAGTGCGCGGTCAGGAGGTGAAATGATCTCAAGCCCATACGCTTTCTCGAGGCGCCGGACACCTCCGCAAGCATCATGCTAACCTTTTGCGTAGCTATTCTGTTTTCAGGAGCTGCTTTTTCGTTCACCGTCAATGGCCAGCTCGACGCCATTCGTGGACAATTCCGCCTTCTGATTTCATACTCTTACGCCCCTGAAAACAATGTCACGGTTACGATCCCACAATGACATAAATTTCCCTCAAGTGGCGTGAACTCTCTCGGAGCCGTTTCGCCGGCAGTTTTGATGTCGGCGCGATGTCTCTCTCGTATCTTCTTCGTTGACAATTCGGACTGGGGTGGCACACTCATTGTGGCATCTGGTTCGGGGCTACATTCAAGGTTTCTTGCCAATCTCGATGTCGTCAGAGCGTCGCCCACATTCTCAATCGCTTAGAGCCATCGGGCAGTCATTAGAAGTACTGGGCATCGATTCTTTCCACCTGGCGAAGAGGGATGAAGATTACCTAGTGCGTGCGGCAGCTGCCGAAGCCACAAGAGCCTCGGCGTTGGAGAAGG
>DASQUN010000124.1:0-7479 GCA_035641275.1 Candidatus Udaeobacter sp.
ATCGCTCTGCAGGGCGGCGGAAATCCCGCCGATTCCCATATCGCCGGCCCCGAGATCGCCGGAGAAATTGATGACGTTGATCTTCTCGTCTTTGATCTTTCCCTTGCGCTTGAGCGCCCGCAGGCCCGCGGCCATGCCCACAGCCGAGGAGCCGCCGGCGCCGAGCTGCGTGTGCATCCAGGGGACGATCCAAGGCGTGGTCAAGTACGAAGTGTTGGCCACGTACATGCAGCCGGTCGCTCCCGTGACTACCGTGCGCGAGCCCGCGACCTTGATGAAGCCGCGCATCGTCGTGGCCGACTCGCAGCCCTGGCAGGTGCGGTGGCCCGAAGTGTAGAGCTCCTCCAGCGGAATTTTGTGAACCCCTTTGATCTTCTCGTAATCGATTTGTGGTGCGGTTGACATAATCGCTCCCTCCTACTTTATTCTCTTAGGCCGATCCAGGTTACGAAGCCGTCCATGGAATCCTTCGTCACCGCCTGTTGAGTTATATCATACATCTTTTGCGCGTCCGCAATCGAGAGGTCGCGCCCGCCCAGGCCACCCATGAAATTAACCACCGCCGGCCGATTCTTGGCCGGGTAGAGACAGGAGCGAATCTCGTGCATCAGGATGCCGCCGTTGTCCGCCGAGCCGTGCGCGAAATCACGGTCGACCACGCCGACGGCCTTGAAGCGGCTCAAGCATTCCCGCAGCTCCTCGGTCGGGAAAGGCCGGAACCAGCGCAGGTTCACGTAACCCACTTTCTGTCCCTTCTCGCGCAGGCGGCGCACCGCCGTGCGCGCCGGAGCCGCCACCGTTCCGATGCCGATCAGCACCACGTCCGCGTCTTCGGTCATGAACTCTTCGAAATAGTAGGGGGCGGAGTAGCGCTCGCCGAAGACCTCGTTGAATTCTTTGTAAGCCTCCTTGATCACGCCGCGCGCCCGTTTGGCGGCCTCCCAGTTCTGGCGTCTCAGCTCCATGACCCAGTCCTCGTTCACCTGCGGCGCGACCGAGATCGGGTTGTCGGGATGGAGCCGCCGCTCGGCGAGATCGTACTGCGGCAGAAATCTCTTCGCCGCCTCCGGTGATGGGATCTTCACCATGTGCTGCGAGTGGGTCAGAAAGGCGCCGTCCATCGCCAATCCCATCGGCATCCTGACGCTCTTGTCCTCGGCGATACGGTAGCCGATTAGCACGTGCTCCAGCGCTTCCTGCGGCGTTGTCACCCAGCAGAGAAGCCAGCCCATATCGCGAACCGCCATCGCATCGTTGTGCTCGACGCCGAAAGCGCCCGGATCATCTAAAGCGCGGTTGCCCACGACGAAAAGAGGCGGGAGACGGTCGGTCGCGGTAACGACCAGCGCTTCCATGCCGTACATCCAGCCCGTGCCGCTCGATCCGCCGAAGGCGCGGGCGTTCACCGAGCTAGCGTGCTTGACGATCTCAAATTGGGAATGCTCGCTGTCGGCGATGATGTACTCGGCGTCGAACTTGCCGTCGGCGATCAGCTTCGAGAGCGCGTCCATCACCTCGGTATAGGGACGGATCGGATAAGCGGCGATCACGTCCACGTCGGCAAGACACACGCCCTGCGCGACGGCCTGGCAGCCGTTCAGGAGTTCTTCCCGCTCGTAGACACCCGATTGATCCGATTTTGTTTTTGCGACTGCGACACTCATGCTTCGACCTCCTCCGTTTTTCTAACGGGCACGATTTTTCCTTCGGGCATGACTTCTCCCTGAGTCACGGTCATGCCCTTGCCGGTGACGACGGGGTAAGAAACCCGGTCTTTGCCTTTTTTGTCTTCTACCCACTGAATGTATTCTTTGGAATCCTTCTTCCAGTGTTCCCACGGACTCGATTCATCCTCGAAGCGAAGCTCGTCCACCATCACGATGCACTCTTTGACCGGGCAAACCTCGGCGCATTTGCCGCAGCCGACGCAATACTGGTACTCGATGTCGTAGTAGCCGTCCGTGGTCGGATCGAAGCACTCGTCCGGGCACTCGACCCAGCAGAGGGTGCACTTGGTGCAGAGATCGAACCTGACCGCGGGTCGCTGGGTCTTGGTGGTGCCGCGCTTGAACATGGCATTTCTCGATTGTCCCTTCGGACCCATCTCGAACCCGCGCTTCACCGCCGGAACCACGGCGCCCTCTTGCATCTCGAACCACTTGGGCAGCACGGGAATCTCATGGGGCCAGTCGATTCCCTCTTCGGGCGTCACGACTTTGACTCTTGGTGGTTTGGCTTCCGCCCTGAGCGACTCGTAAGCCGCGCGCGCAGCCTCCGCCCTGTGCTTCTGCTTGGTCTTATCGATGAGATAAGCTTCCACCGCCTCGATGCTGATCAGGGTGGGATCGATAGCGGCGATGCCGCCTAATATGTGCTCGTGGGTCAAATCATCCTTGTTGACCCAGAGACCGGCGAGACTGGCGTCGCCATCGAGGACGGCCAGCCGATAATTGTAAGGTTTCTTGCCGATGAACTTGAGCAGCTCTTCCGGCTTTTTCTTGGAGACCACGAGCAGACAGCCGTCCTTGACCACCCTCTCATTGATCGGCCGCACGCCGTGCCAACCCCAGGGCTCGACGCCCTTGCACATTGTGTCGTCCAGGACAACGGAGATGTTCGCCTCGTCGATCTCGAGCTTGGCGCCGCATTCGGCTTCCAGCTCTTCCTCGGGCAGATCCGGAGAAACAAAAGCGAAATATTTACAGGGAATCCCGTTTCTCTCCGGGGAGTCGCTGTAACGACCGTTGGAGAACGCCCTCTGCCCCATTCGGCTCGCAATCATGACGATGTCGCTGCCAATCTTTTTTCCAAGGTTCTTCTGAAAGATGCCTCGATAGTTGACCTCTACGCGCTTGATCATGTTTACCCTCCGTTAGACTTCAGGTTTATTCATTGGCAGATCGACAGAGGCCTCGATCTGACTCCTCGTGTCGCTGACTGCCGGCTTTTCTTTGTTGGACAATAAGACATTCCGCTCGACTTGCTCGATATGGTACCGCATCGCCTCCCGTGCCTTCTCCTGATCGTGTTTTTCGATGGCGGCCACAATGGCGAGATGGGAATCGATCGACGCCTGACGCCGACCTGAAGTCTGGAGTGACTCCTCCCGGCTGTGACTTAGGACGTCAAGCAGTCCTGAGACGAGTTTCTCGATGGCGTGGTTCTGTGTGGCTTGTCCGATGGCAAAATGAAATTCCGTGTCGGCATCGACACCCGTGGCACCACCCTGGACCTGGTCTCTCTGCTTGTCCAGGAGCCGTTTCATTCGCTCGATTTCTTTAGGCGTCGCTCTCTCAGCTGCCAAAGAGGCGATATGAGGCTCGATGAGTTTCCGCAACTCGAAGATCTCTGCCAGCGCATTTTTTTCTTCGATCAGAAGTTTGGCCAACGGTGCCACCAACGATTCGATAGGAAGATCGGCGATGAAATTTCCCATGCCTGTTCGACTGATGATGAGTCCCTTAGTTTCCAACGCGCGGAGGGCTTCACGCACGGAGGTCCGGCTTACTTTGAATGTCTCGGAAAGTTCTCTCTCGGAAGGCAGCTGATCGCCCGCCTTGAGTCTTCCTTCCCTGATGAGTTCGTGGATCTGGGTCACCACTTCCTCATGGATCCGAATTTTCTTAATGACCTTGAGCATTCGTAAGGGTCCGGCTGTCTGCTGGTCTGACCAGTATCGCCATTATACCCATTTGTCAAGCCCCCGGCGGCCGACGAGATGGTCTTGACCGCCCCAGCGGGTACGGATGTCAAGTCAACAGCGCCAGTTCGACGCTACCTAACACGCTGTGTCTACTAACATAATAGATGGAGAGCGAGAGCAGGTTGGCTTTTTTATATCCTGTGAGGCAGGGCCGTGTTTCGGAAAGCGGCTGTCGCTGAAATTTAGCCGATGAGCTTGTAATCGCCAGCGAGGTAGCTCCTGCATAAATTCACATAAGTGGAAGAGCCCATTTTGATCCAATTCAAGGCCTCTCCGCCGAGTTCTTTTTTGACTTTGGCGGGGCTGCCTGCGGCCATAACGCGGGGCGGAATCTTGGTATGGGGTACGACTACACTCCCGGCGGCGATGAGGGATTCTTCACCGATCTCCACATCCTCTAAAAGGGTAACATTCATCCCGATGATGGCCGCGCGTTTGATGAGCGGACCTTCCATGACGGCGCCGTGGCCGATGGTGCAATCTTCTTCGATGATAGTCGGAGCTTCGCCGGAGTGAATGACACAATTGTCTTGCACGCTCGTGCGGGCACCGACGACGATGGGATTGGCATTTTGGTCGGATCTCAACACCGCTCCCCACCAGATACTCGCCTCATCGCCGACACTGACGTCTCCGATCAGAACTGCGGTCGGCGCAATAAAGGCCGTGGGAGAGATATTGGGTCTTTTCCCCTTGTATTCGATGATCATGCAGTGTTGACCTCCGCCGAATGTTCAAACACGATATGAGACGAAACCAGAGAAATCAAGGTAGTGTTCCGCTGGCGGCAGGAACGATTGATACATCAACGAAAAGCCGTTATTGCTCGCAGCGCTGGACGGCGTGGTTGCCGATTTCCAAAGTTAGGCCGGTAATACAAGCATGGGCGCGAATACTTATGCAGCCGCTTTGTTATAGGACGGGACGGGCCTCGTTGGTCGAGACGGAGTTCGTTTCGAATCTTACTTTGAAAGGCTAAAACTCTTCGTAGCCATGTCGGCGATGCTTTGCCCGATGGCAAGAGAAGCGGTGGCGCCGGGGGAGGGAGCATTGAGAACATGAATCGCATTGCGGCTCTGGCGGATGACGAAATCGTCCACTAGAGCGCCGCTTGCCGATACCGCCTGCGCGCGCACACCGGCTCCGCCGGGAATTAGATCGCTTTCGGTAATCTCGGGCAAGAGTTTCTGGAGCGCTTTTACGAAGGCAGATTTACTGAGCGACCGATACAGTTCGCCAAATCCAGTCCGCCAGTATTTTCCCGTCATGGCCCAGAAGCCTCTGAACGAAACCGTGCTCCAGAGATCACTCACGTTGATATCCGTTTTTTGATAACCCTCGCGGGCGAAAGCAAATACGGCGTTGGGCCCGGCTTCGATGCCTCCGTCGCCTTTAATCATGCGGGTAAAGTGAACTCCCAAAAAAGGAAACGTCGGATCCGGGACGGGATAGATTAGGTTTCGCACCAGAAAATATTTCTCTGGGGCCAGTTTGTAGTACTCGCCGCGAAACGGAATGATGCGGTGTTCGTCTTGGTGCCCGGAAGCATCACTTCCCGTCATCTTCGCAACCAAGTCGGATTGCAGGCCGCAACAATTAATCAGATGTTGCGAACGGTAGTCGCCGGACGTGGTTAGCAGGGCGATCTCACCGGCGCGCTCGATGATGCCAATTACTTTGCTCGACAATACGATTTTGCCGCCCGCCTCACGAATCTTTCTGGAGTACGCCTCGGCGACTTTCGTGTAGTCGATGATTCCGGTCTCAGGCACGTAAAGGGCCTTGAGCCCGCTCGCGTGCGGTTCGAATTCGCGCAGGCGTTCGGGCCCGATCATCTCGAGTCCCTGCAGTCCGTTGGCGACGCCTCTACGCTGTAGTTCTTCAAGCCGTGGCAGTTCCGCCTCAGAAGTCGCGACGACGATCTTACCGCAGACCTCGTATGGAACTCCGTTGCGGTCGCAGAATTCGATTAGCGCCTTGCGTCCTGACACGCAGCTCTGCGCCTTGATCGAGCCTGGCCGGTAATAAAGCCCGGAGTGAATGACGCCGCTGTTGTGTCCGGTTTGGTGCTGGGCGACCTGTGCTTCCTTGTCCAGGATCAGCAATTTTATTCGAGGGTGAACTTCGATGATTTTCATCGCCGTGGCGAGGCCGACAATGCCTGCGCCGATGATCGTAAGATCGTACTGGGATGCCATGGGTTACAGCTTGGGAATGGGTGCGCAAACGATCTCTGACGTAACGTCTGACAAATTCGTTGCCCATTCTTGCGTCTTTGCGGCCGAGGCTTGCGCCGGGGGGGTCCGGACGGCAACAAACGCAACGCGTGCCCGGTTGAAAAATACCGCCGATTGGTTCATGGAGAGCCGGGATTCTAGATGTGTAGAAGTTTGCGCGAGTTCTTCTCGGTGAAGCTCTTTATGCGATCCGGGTTCGGCTGCTTCTCGACGGCTCCCAGACATTTTTGCAGCGGTCCGAGACCGCCGCAGTAATCCGAACCGAAGACTATCCGCGCTTCGCCCATTGTGTCGATTAAAAACGACAGCGTCCGAGCGTCTGAACTGGCGCAGTCGATCAAGAAATGTTCGAGAAAAATCTCGGAGTAACGCTGCTCGCCCTTGGGCCCTTTGTGCTTCCAGAAAAAGCGGTGGAGCAACAAGGGCAGACCCCCGCCGGAGCTACGAATGACAATTCGAAGATTCGGATAGCGGTCGAAAACGCCGCTGGCAATCATGCGTAGCACGCATTCGGATATCTCGGCGTCGGAAAGCACGGCGTAAGCCACGCCAGCGCCACCGTCTTCTAATCGCTGGAGCGTAGCGTTTTTCGCCAAGCCGGCGCCGTGCAGAAAAATAGGCCAACCCAAATCGGAAATTTTCTCGTAGATTGGATTCATCTCCGGCAGATCCACCATCATCTCGCCATCCACTGTCGGATAAAGCAGCGCGGCGCGAAATCCTTGGCGGGAAGTTCGCTCGAGCTCCTTCACTGACCCGCCGACGTTTTTCAGCGACAGCGCCGTGACGCCGATTAAGCGATCGTGGTGCGGGGCGATTCTTTGGGCAAGAATCGTATTTGATTGTTGGACAATTTCGAAAGCTTGTGGGGCCGGCAGCTGGTCTGCGTAGAGGCCAGCGCCCTGGCAGACGAGTTGAAGGTCGAGTCCAACCTGATCCATTTCGGTCACTCGCTTCGTAAAATCAGTCGCGTCGTAGTCGTCGATTTTAGGTTTCTTACCGGTAAAGGCGGCGAATTGTTCCACGACCTCAGGGGGGGTGTGGTGAGAGTGCCAGTCGATCCAGCTCGCCATTTTCAGACTCCTTTCACTCAGGTGGGTACCTTCCGCATACTGTGGAACGGCTTGCCGAGTCAAGGGAGCTAGGGCTGGCTTGTGAGCTACGTCACTGGACGGCGCAAGATAAGCGAGATTACAAAAGGGGCTAACGCATTCAAAAATATCAAATAGGCCAAACTGTGGAAGAAATCGAAAAGCGTCAACAAGCGCTACCGGCGCTCGTCTAATGGACCGAACGTTAAAGCCAGCTCAATTCCTTTGTGTTCCAGCGTCGGCTTTGTGCCGGAGTCTGCGGATCAATTCTTCATATGAAGAATTGGCGATCACGCGATTAAACTGCGAGCGGAAATTATTGACCATACTGATATTTTCCACGATGACGTCATAGACGCGCCATTCCCCGCCGACCAAGTGAGCCTTGTAATTAATTGAAAACTCCTCGCCTTTGGCGGTGAAGATTTTGCTATCGACATCGGCATAG
>DASQUN010000125.1:0-3439 GCA_035641275.1 Candidatus Udaeobacter sp.
GGCGGCAAAAAGCCGGCCTTGATTCTCGCCACATCGGGCTTGTTGGTGGCGACCTACCATCTGGCCCGGATCAACTTATTGCACGAGGTGCCGGTGTTGGTCGTGATTCCTTATCGCGGCGACATCGGCGATCCGCGCTGGCTGGGTCTTTATAAGAAAACCACCGAGCCGGGTCTCAACGCCATGGATATTCCTTATCGAGTGGTGAGCCGGCCGGCCGATGTCGTTAGATCCATCAAAGAATGTAACGAGAGCGCGCGCGCCTGGCTGAAGCCCGTCGCCGTGCTGCTGAATGAGGAGGCGTTATGGTGACGCGATTCAGTTTACTCAAAGAACTCTCAGCGATCGTCCCCGACGACGTATTGGTGCTCACCAGCATCGGCAACAACAGCGGCTTTTGGGGCCAGCTTAAAGATCGGGAAGCGAACCTGTTTCACCTTACCATGGGCATGTGCTCTTCGACGGCACTGGGCCTTTCGCTGGCTTTGCCGAACCGAAAGGTTCTCGCTCTCGATTCCGACGGCAATCTCACACTGAACCTTGGCGTGGTCGGGACGATCGCCAACGAGGCGCCGAAAAACCTGACCATCGTCGTGATGGACAACGGCAATTACCTGGGGAGCCACAAGCATGAACCGGGCATGCCCACCGCAACGGCCGGCAAAATGAATTTGGAGGCGGTGGCCAAAGGGTGCGGGATCGAGAGCGCTTGCACCATCGAAGACGTCGCGGGGTTTCGCGCCAGGATTCTGGCCGCGCTTTCCAGCCCCGGCCCGCACTTCATCCGCGCGCGCGTCGAGGCGCTCGATAAGGATGGGCCGCAGAAAACCAAACGGGTGCCCGACCCGCGGGAAAACAAGTACCAGTTCGCCGGCTACATCCAAAAAACGGAAGGAGTGGAAATTCTCGGCAGCGGACTGGGAGGAGGATGATATGGCCTACGCTCTCTATTTCGTTGGCGCTTCCTGGGTTTCTCTGAAGGACTATTCACCACCGA
This sequence comes from Candidatus Udaeobacter sp., assembly GCA_035641275.1. GTDB lineage: Bacteria > Desulfobacterota > Binatia > UBA9968 > UBA9968 > DASQUN01. Next base: position 998 of record DASQUN010000125.1, read on the forward strand.
GGCACATTGTAGGGGCGACCGGCCGGTCGCCCCTACTTCCACCCGGCCCTCAGCGCCTCCGCGGTGAGCCACATGGAAGCCGAAGGTTCTATTTCGTTAAATCGCTTGGTCTGCTTGCGTTAACCGCAAGTCTTTTCGCCTGCGTCGCCGCACACGCGCAGACCAAAATGACCATCGCCTATTCCTCGATTGGCCCGATGGCGACGGGCGTCTGGATGGCAAAGGAGAGTGGTGCCTTCGAAAAATATGGCATTCAAGCCGATATGATTCTCATTACCTCGGGTCCCGTAGCCGTGCAGTCTCTGATCGGCGGGGACCTCCAGGTGGTTAGCGCGGCCAGCAACGCGGTTATTAACGCGATCCTGAACGGCGCGCCGATCATCGCCGTGGGCGGAACCGCCAACCGTCCTTATCACCGGCTCTTCGTCCAGCCGGAAATCAACCGGATGGAAGACTTACGCGGCAAGACGCTCGGCGTCACCCGCTTCGGATCGATCACCGATAACTTGAGCCGGATCCTGTTGCGCAAGAACGGTTTGGAAGGGGCGGTCAATGTCCGGCAGATGGGCGGGACAATCGAAGTGGCCGCAGCCTTTCAGAATCGTTTGATTGCGGGCGCGGTTACCTCTGAGCTGCGGGTGACTCCGCCGAGCCAGCCCAAGATTCTGGTACGGCTGGTAGACATGGGCATCCCTTATTCCATGAATATGATCGCCGTCCAGCGTGAGTACTATCGGCGGAGTCCTGAGGCCGTTGAGAACATGGTGCGGGCTTACGCCGATGGGATTGCATTCATGAACCAGCAAAGGGAACGAGCGCTGAAGATCATCGCCAAATACTCGCGTCTCACCGACCCGAGGATGATCGAAGAGCATTATAACGACTCGGTGACTTATCTGGATCGCATTCCGCGCGCCGAACCCGAGGCGGTGCAGACAATCCTGGAATTCATGGGCAAAAGAGGCATTCCGCCGGAAACTTTTCAGGACAATTCAATCATCGACAAGCTAACGCGCGAAGGATTTTTTGATAAGTTGTATAAAAAATCCTGACGAAAACGCCCCGATGGCATGAGGATCACTCATCAGGAACAGAGCACTCGTATTTCCAACGCTTTCAAAGTTCTTACCCTCGCCCTTCCCTCTCCCCCACAAAAATGTGGTGGAGAGGGGATATTATTGTGCGCGTCGTCCGGGGTTAAGTGAAATTTCTCCGCTGTTTAATTAGGCTTGACGGATCTTTTCGAGGAGTTACGCATGACAACAATCGTTACACGCAGCTTGAAAGAGGAAAAAGACGGTATCGAAGGCTACATCGCTCATCCCGAGCGTGCCGAAAAAGGCCCGGCGATTTTGATGATCCATCAGCATTCGGGACTCACGGGATACTTGAAAACTGCGGCCTACAAGTTTGCTCAGCTCGGTTACACAACGGTGATTCCGAATCTGTATCACATGCTTGGCTACCCGGCGGAGCAGCACATCGACACGGGCACCGAGATTCAGAACAAAACGTCGGACGCGGATTTCGTTCGCGTCATCGACCGAGGCTGGCGCTATTGCCTTTCGCGCAACGACGTCGACGGCTCGCGGGTTGGGGTGGTCGGATACTGCATGGGTGGGCGCATCGGTATTCACTTTGTCGCCGCCACGCCAGTAGTGCGCGCCTTTGTCGCGTACTATCCGTCGGTGCGCGACGAGCAGCCGACGAAAATCCGCCCGCGCCATCCCAACGACGCCGCCCGCGAAATCAAGTGCCCGTCGTTGGTGCTCTACGGCGGACAAGATAGGACCAGCACTTTTCCGATTCAGCAAAAGGTGATGGAGAGTTTTCACGCCAATGGCCAACCGTTGGAGTGGCACTACTTTCATTTCGGCAATCACGGCTTTGCGTCAACGGAATCGGACGGCTATCAACCTTACCTGGCAGATCTCGCTTGGCCGTTGGTGACCGAGTTCTTGGGGCGTGAGTTGATTCGGCCTGCCCTCTAATGCAAAAATCTCCCTATCATGGTTCAGGGTCGTTGCTGGTGATGTGTCCCGGCGATCCATTGAGGCGAGGTGGCGTGCCGGATCAAAATCTATATATCAGAGGGCGGCAATGATGCAGGTCGCACAATGGAGAAAAGTTATCGGCGAGATGGTGCGGGACCATATGCGTTCGCCTGAATTGGAGCACTATTTCTCCGTAAAAATGAATCAGCGCCGGGCCCAACTCATGATCGCCCAGCTGGGTCTTTACATTCGCCACAGGCGCGACTGCTGGGCTCACGTCTCCGCCAACTGCCCGGTAATGGCCGTGAAGCAAGCGATCCTGCGCCACGAATTTGGCGAGGTCATCAAGGACCAATATTCCGAGTACGGCCATCTTCATCTCATCGTTCGCCAGGCCGAAAGAGTGGGTCTCACGGCGGATGAAGTCTTAAGCACCGAGCCGATCCCC
>DASQUN010000126.1:0-4215 GCA_035641275.1 Candidatus Udaeobacter sp.
ATCCACATCGATAATAGTGTAACCGTCGTTGACAATGGCCGCGGTATTCCTGTCGATATTCATTCGACGGAGCAAGTATCCGCCGCGGAAGTCGTACTTACGAAGCTCCATGCCGGCGGGAAATTCGATAAAGCTTCTTACAAAGTATCTGGCGGTCTTCACGGCGTTGGTGTCTCGGTTGTAAACGCTTTGTCGGAATCATTGGAAGTCGAGATCAAGCGGGACGGCAAGGTCTACCAGCAGAATTACAAGCGGGGAGAACCCCAAGCGAAACTTGAAGAGATCGGCAAATCCAAGGAACGGGGGACGCGAGTTACTTTCAAGCCTGACGCCAACATTTTCGAAACAGTAGAATTCAGCTTCGATATTCTTTCGCAACGCCTACGGGAACTCGCGTTTCTAAACCGAGGCGTCACGATCACGATTGAGGACGAGAGGAGTCAGAAGAAACATGAGTTCTTCTACAAGGGCGGGCTGATGTCTTTCGTCGAACATCTGAACCGTGCGAAAGCCCCCGTTCATCCTAAGGTCGTCCATTTTGAGGGTGAAAAGGACAACGTTGAAGTTGAAATCGCCATGCAGTGGAATGACGGCTACACAGAAAATATTTTTTCCTTCGCCAACAACATCAATACGATCGAAGGCGGCACGCATTTAATCGGCTTTAAATCGGCGCTGACGAGAACGATCAACAGCTATGCCATTGACAGCGGACAATTGAAAAAGGACGAGGAGAATCTTCAGGGCGAAGATGTTCGCGAAGGCTTAACGGCCGTGGTCAGCGTAAAAGTCCCGGAGCCGCAATTTGAAGGCCAGACCAAGACGAAACTGGGGAACAGCGAGGTCAAAGGCATCGTTGAGGCTCTGGTCAATGAGAAATTAGCGAGCTACCTCGCCGAACATCCGAGCGATGCCAAAAAGATCGTAATGAAAGGAGTCGAGGCCGCACGCGTCAGGGAAGCAACGCGAAAGGCCAAGGATCTCGCGCGACGCAAAGGCGTGTTAGACTCCTCTCTTCCAGGAAAGCTGGCCGACTGCCAAGAGAGAGATCCTGCATTGAGCGAACTCTATCTTGTCGAGGGGGAGTCCGCAGGCGGCTCGGCCAAGCAAGGAAGAGATCGGCGCAATCAGGCCATACTGCCGCTTAAAGGAAAGATTCTCAACGTCGAAAAGGCGCGTTTTGACAAAATGCTATCGTCGCAGGAAATTCGCGTCATGATTACCGCTTTGGGTACGGGCGTAAAAGAAGACTATGATCCAGCGAAGCTGCGTTATCATTCCATTGTCATCATGACCGATGCCGATGTGGACGGCTCGCATATTCGTACCTTATTGCTGACTTTCTTCTATCGTCAGATGCCCGACTTGGTTGAGAAGGGCCACCTATTCATCGCCCAACCGCCGTTATACAAGGTGAAGCGGGGCAAGCAGGAACGATACATTAAAGATGAAACCGGGCTTGAGGATTACCTTATTGAAATGGGTACCGAAGATATTCGGATCCGGACAGGAAACCATGGGAACGGCCTCGCCGGCCAGCCGCTGCAAGCCTTTATTAAAAAGGCGCTGCGCTGGGAGAAAATCATGGCAACGGTGGTGCGCAAGCGCAGAAGCCGACCCCTGCTGGAAGCCCTAGTGATGGCGGAGGATTTTAGCGAGGAGACCTTAAAGGATGAAAAGGCACTTAAAAAACTGCAAAGCCAACTAGCGGCCTACATCGACTTAGCGGCGGCGAGCGAAGCGCCGCTTTCCTGCGGGCTTGAGGAAGATTCAGAACACGGACGGTTCAAGCTTATTTGCGCGACGCGCTCTAATGGGACGGGACTCAAAACCGTTATCGATTACGAATTTCTCACGAGCCCGGAATATAAGGAGCTCAAACGCCTTTTCGGCGAGCTGATGAATCCGGGTTATCCTCCGTACGTCGTGGAGAATGGCCAGGAAAAGGCCAAACTTCGCTCACTGAAGGAACTGTCGGATTTCATACTTGAAACGGGAAAGAAAGGGCAAGACATCTCGCGCTACAAAGGGCTTGGAGAAATGAATCCAGAACAGCTTTGGGAGACGACGATGAATCCGGAGACTCGAATTTTCTTACAAGTACGGATCGAAGACGCCGTCGAAGCCAACGATATCTTTTCGACTTTAATGGGCGATGAAGTAGAGCCCCGGCGCAAGTTCATTGAGGACAATGCCCTTACGGTCAAGAATCTGGACATCTAATCACTGAGGCATCGAAACACTCACAGCGTTAAGGCGGTTTAAACAGCTCAAACCGTTGGAACGACTTAACGCCTAAATCACATGGAAGCAACTCTAAAATCGCAAAAAGTCCCGGTCTACATTGAAGACGAAATGCGTAAGTCCTTCATGGACTATGCCATGAGCGTTATCATTAGTCGGGCTCTGCCGGACGTTCGGGATGGACTCAAACCGGTTCATCGTCGGGTTCTCTACGCCATGTATGAGATGAACCTGACGCATGATAAGCGCTATCGGAAGAGCGCTGGTGTCGTGGGCGAGGTCATGAAGAATTATCACCCTCATGGTGACACCGCGATCTACGATACGATCGTCCGACTCGTGCAGGATTTTTCGATGCGTTATCCGCTCGTGGATGGTCAAGGAAATTGGGGGAGCATTGACGGCGACAGCCCAGCAGCTATGCGTTACACCGAGATCCGCATGGCCGAACTCGCCGAGGAAATGCTCGCCGACATTGAAAAACAGACCGTCGATTTTATTCCAAACTACGACGACACGCTCAAAGAGCCTGTCGTTCTGCCGTCGCGTATCCCGAATCTGCTTGTCAACGGCGCGTCGGGTATCGCGGTCGGAATGGCGACGAATATTCCGCCCCATAATCTCCGAGAAGTCATCGATGGACTGGTCGCCCTGGTGGAAAACCCCGATATCACGATTAAACAATTGATGAGACACATCCCGGGTCCTGATTTTCCCACCGGTGGTTTCATTCACGGCAGGGAGCCGGTGGTTCAGGCCTACCACGACGGGAAAGGCATCATCCAGATGCGCGGCAAGGCATTCACTGAAACGGTCAAGCGCACGGGTAGGGAACAGATCATTATCAGCGAAATTCCGTTCCTGGTGAATAAGACGCGGCTCCTTGAGCAGATCGCCCTGTTGATTGAAGAGAAAAAAATCGAGGGAGTCGTTGTCCGGGACGAATCGGACCGCGAGGGAATGCGCGTCGTGGTCGAACTCAAGCGCGATGCCGTTGCCGATGTCGTCATCAATCAACTCTACAAGCACACCGATCTCCAGGAGTCCTTCGGCGTCAATATGCTAGCCATCGCGGATGGGAAACCGAAGCTGCTTAACCTCAAGGGAGCACTTCAGGCTTTCTTGGACCACCGAAAAGAGGTGGTGATCCAGCGCACCGCCTATGACCTGCGTAAAGCGGAAGAGCGGCTCCATATCCTCGAAGGTTTGAAAATCGCTCTCGATCACCTCGACGCCGTGATCAGCTTGATCCGCAATTCCAGAGATCCCAAGTCGGCCAGGGAAGGCTTGATCCAAAACTTCGCGCTCTCCGACATTCAGGCGCAGGCGATCTTGGATATGCGGCTCCAGAGGCTCACGGGCTTGGAGCGCGACAAAGTCCTTGAAGAACACAAGGAAACGCTCGAGCTGATCGCCAAGCTAAGAGCGATTTTGGCGAGCGAGAGGGAAATCTACCGGATCATTGTGGAAGAGCTGAGGGCGATCAAAGAGAAATTTGGTGATGAACGTCGGACCCAAATCGTGGCTCAATCCGAAGAGATCTCGATCGAGGATCTCATCGTGGATGAAGACATGGCCGTGACGATTTCCCATGAGGGCTACATTAAGCGCAACCCGGTGACTCTCTACCGGGCTCAGCGCCGTGGGGGAAAGGGGAAGATCGGCACGACCACCAAAGAAGAAGATTTTGTCGAGTGCCTGTTTATCGCTTCGATGCATTCATACATTCTCTTTTTCACCACCATCGGCAAGGTCTATCGGATCAAAGTCCATGAGCTCCCTCAGGCCAGCCGAGCCGCCAAGGGGAAACCGATCGTCAATCTGCTAAACCTGGAGCCGAGAGAGAGAGTCTCGGCGTTTCTCTCCGTGCGTGAATTTCAGGAAGGGCGCTATGTTATTTTTGCGACGAAAAAAGGCTTGGTCAAAAAAACCGACCTCATGGCCTATTCCAATCCGCGCTCCTCGGGAATT
>DASQUN010000127.1:0-5191 GCA_035641275.1 Candidatus Udaeobacter sp.
AGAAAATAGCTGAAACCAAGACCAAGGCCGCACCTTTCACCAGCGAAGCGAGCAATACCACGAAGCCGCTCACGACCGGATGATGTAGCCAGATGGAGCGCGAGGTGAGGTAGACGATGAGAAACACCAAGGACATAGCAAAAGCATTAACGCCCAGAATTTTGCTCGAAACCACGTCCACGGAATACCCCAGCATGAAGGAGCCGAGAACCGCCCCGACGCTCGGATGATGCAATCCCCAATAAACGCAAAGCACGAGGATCAGATCCGGAACAATGGGACCCAGGGGTAAGAGGTGGAGAAATGTCATTTGCAGCAACAGCAGTAGAATCCCGATACCAAAAAACAGCAAAGACAGCTTCATTGAAAACCGCAAGACCTCGCAGATAGAATTATCAATTTTTTTCCTGGCTGGCCTCGGGAACAACGACCAGGACTTCCTCGGTTCGTGACGCAAGCACCGCCGGGGCGACTTCTAGCAATTGGAACAGCCCGAGTTGCTGTTTCCGGACTTTGGTCACTGTGCCCACCACGAGCCCTTTGGGGAAAATGCCGTCGATTCCCGAAGTGATGAGCCGATCCCCTTCCTGTATGTCTTCAGTCCGTTTCACATACTTTAAGACAGTGCCATGATCCAACGAGCCGGAGACGATGCCGCGCGTCCGAGTGCGCTGCACCAGTACGTCAATGCCGCTGTTCGGATCGGTCAGTAAGAGCACCTTCGCGGTACGCGCCGTGACGGATACCACCTGCCCAATCACGCCCACAGGTGTGACCACGGCCATTCCTTTGCGAACGCCGTCCGCGCTGCCCTTGTCGAGCAGACAGCTGTGAAACCAGCTGCTCGCGCTATTGCCGATGATCGATGCAGTCACCGACTTGGCGGCCAAATGGGAACGAAATTCCAGGAGTTCCTGCAAACGCTGATTGGTCGCCTGTGCTTCCAGCAGCCGATTTTTTTCAACTTCCAATTCTTGGAGGCGTTTCCTGAGCCGTTCGTTTTCCGTTCTGTACCCGGTCACCGTAACATAACTGTTTTGAATTTCCTTGATCCAACCGATGGTGATCTGCGCGCCGATCTGAATGGGGCGCAGTAGCCAGAGCAGCACTGGGCCGATCGGGTCCTTCTGCAGCTGTCCACGTGCGGCAGCCGTTAGAATATAGAGCGACAGCAGGAGAGAGAGACAGGAGCTGAGCAGAATTTGGTTCTTACGAACAAAAGCGAACATGGAAGGCTCGATCGCCTCCAACAGGCGGGATGCATCAGGGCCTCAGCCTAGTGAACCGCGACCTCCCTGAGCAATGAAATCTCGTCTAACGCCTTGCCGGCTCCCATGACGACGGCCGTTAAAGGATCGTCAGCCATCATCACCGGTAGACCGGTTTCTTCGCGAAGCAAAATATCAAGATTTCTAAGCAGGGCCCCTCCGCCGGCGAGAACAATTCCCCGATCGACTATGTCGGAGGCCAGCTCAGGTGGCGTCCGTTCCAATGAAAGCCGCACCGCCTCGACGATCTGATTGATCGGTTCAAGAAGGGAGTCCCTGATCTCCTCATCTGTGATCACGACGGTCTTCGGCACTCCGGCAACCAAATCCCGTCCTTTGATCTCCATCGTCTGAACTTCCTCGCCCGGATAAGCGGAACCGATGGTGATCTTGATCAACTCCGCCGTCCGCTCGCCGACGAGAAGATTGTATTTTCGTTTGATAAACTGGGCGATCGCTTCATCCATTTTGTCGCCGCCCACCCTTACAGAACGAGAGAAGACAATTCCCGACAGTGAAATGACCGCCACTTCCGTGGTGCCGCCGCCGATATCGACGATCATGTTTCCGGTGGGCTCGGTAATCGGCAAGCCGGCCCCAATCGCCGCGGCCATCGGCTCCTCGATCAAGTAGACTTCTCTCGCGCCGGCCGACTCCGCGGATTCACGCACCGCCCGCTTCTCGACTTCGGTGATACCGAAGGGTACTCCGACGATGATACGCGGGCGCACCAACGTACGACGATTGTGAACCTTCTGAATAAAATAGCGAAGCATGGCTTCGGTAATTTCAAAATCGGCGATGACACCGTCCTTAAGTGGCCGGATAGCGACGATGCTTCCGGGCGTGCGCCCGAGCATCCGCTTCGCTTCGGCGCCGACCGCGAGGACCTTCTTTCCGCCACGCTCGTTCCTTTGCTGCACGGCGACCACGGAGGGTTCGTTACAGACTATGCCTTGGTTCTTAACATAGATCAGCGTATTGGCGGTCCCAAGATCAATCGCCAGATCGTTGGAGAAGACGCCGAAGATGGCATCCAACATCAGAGAACTCCTTCTGTTTCAAGCAAAAACCGGAATCGGGCAGTGAGAAAATAACAGATTTGATTCGGGCAAGCAAGGTAAGGAAAAATCAAGAGAAAATACATTCTAAAGGGCTTCAATCGGTTGCATTGGCGCGGTTGTTTCCTTATCATGAATGGGTTTTCCTATTTAGCCCTATTTGATCAAAAGGTTCTTCGCTGATGCTCGATTTCTTACGCAAACGGAAACGATCCTGGATCATTGTACTGCTTCTTGGGATCATCGTCATCACTTTTATCGCGTTTTACGGCGGAGGTAAGTATCAGGACCAGGGCTCATCGGACATCGCCACCGTTAATGGCGAGACCATCAGTCAAAGGGAGTTTACGACCCATTATCAGAGAGCCTTGGACCGCTACCGGGAGCTCTTCAAGGGCACCCTCACGCCGGAAATGCTTAAGAATCTGAACATTAAAGCCAACCTGTTGGAGGAGCTCGTCCAAAAGAAACTCGTGCTGCAGGAGGCGCGCAGCCTCGGACTCATGGCCACGGATGAAGAGCTGGCGAATTCTCTCGCCCAAGTTCCCGAATTTCAAGTTGCCGGCCGCTTCAACAAAGAGCGCTATCTGCAACTGCTGCGCGCGAACCGGCTAAGCCCCCGCGAATTTGAAGAGGAACAACGGGCGCAGCTCACCATCCAGCGGCTTTACGCGGTTATTCTCGACTCCGTGCAAATTACCGAGGCCGAACTCCGTGATCGCTATCGGGTCGAGCAGGAGACCATCAATTTGAATTTTGTTCGCTTGCCCATCAGCGATTTTATTGCCGAGGTTAAACCGACCGAGGATGAGATCCAGAAATTTTACGATCGCAATAAGGATTCATTGAAGGAGCCCCTGAAAGTTCAGGTGGAATACTTGTCTTATCCTTTCGATCAGTTTTCATCGTCTGCACAAGTTACCGATAAAGAGATCGAGGATTATTATCAAGCCAACCGTGAATCTAAATTCCGCAAGCCCAAAGAAGCGAAGGTGCGCTACATCTCCGTCCGCGTCCCTCCGACGGCGGACGCGAAGCAAAAGGATGAGGCCAAAGCGCGGGCCAATCGGATTCTCGCCGAGGCGCGCGCGGGCAGGGATTTTGCTCAACTCGCCAAGCGAGACTCCGAAGATCCGAGTACTGCGGCCAAAGGAGGCGACGTCGGTTGGATCACCCACGGCCAGTTGCCTCCAGCGCTCGACAAAGCGGTTTTCGCTCTCCCGAAGGGCGCGATCAGTGACGTGATCGAAACGCCGGCAGGCTTACAGATTCTCAAAGTCGAGGACGTCCGGGAAGAAAAGACCGAAACCCTGAAAGAGGCCAGATCGGAGATCGCGCGAACGCTAAAGACGGAAAAGGGCAAGCGAGAGGCGGCCACGGTGGCCGATCGCGAACGTGAGAAAGCATTGTCGGGCAGTGATTTTACCAAGCTCGCCCAGGATCGTGGGCTGACCGTCCACGTGAGCCGCTGGTTCGCAAACGGCGAAGTCCTTCCGGAAATCGGTCCCAATCAAGAATTTTACAAAAATGCTTTGGCCTTGGGCGTCAAAGATATCAGTCCCGTGATCGAAGGTAACGGCGCTTACTACCTCTTACGAGTCAAAGAAAGAAAGGAACCAACGGTCCCTCCGCTCGAAGCGGTGCAACCGAATATCGAGAAAGGGCTGAAAGAGTCAAAGGCTCACGAGCTTCTCCTCCAAAAAGCGAATAGTTTGTTGGATCAGCTCAAGAAAGAGAAAGATATCGCGCGGCTCGCCGAACAGAATCGTCTGAAGCTGGAGGAAACCGGCTGGTTTCCCCGCAACGCGGCGCAATTACCGAAGATCGGAGAATTATCAGGGACAAAAGCGGAGGGGATAGTCCTGTCGGCTCAAAAACCAATTCCCGAAAGAATCTATACCCAAAAAGAGGCAGCCTATCTCCTCGCTTTTAAAGGTAGCCAAGCCGCCGACATGGAGCGATTCGAGAAAGAGAAGGAGACGCTCAAGAAGCAAGCGCTGGCGGAAAGCCGAGAACGCGTTCTACAGAAGTTCATGGAAGGCTTGAAGTCCAAAGCGAAGATACAGATCCAGACCTCATCGCTCGAAGAGAGCTAATACTCTCTCTCTATATGGAAGCATACTTCAAGGACAAATCTGTGCGGATCATTTTGATTCGTCATGGGGCTACGGATTGGAACCTCCAGGGTCGCTGTCAAGGGGCCACGGACCGGCCGCTCTGTGAGCTTGGCGTCCGCCAAGCTAAGGAGATTGCCGCAACCCTGAGCGCGGAATCCGTGCGTGCCGTTTACTCGAGCAACTTAACAAGAGCGCGACACACGGCAGAGCTCATTAGCCAACCGCATCGTCTTCAGGTGATGACCGAGGAGGACATCCGCGAACTCGATCACGGCGAGCTCGAGGGATTAACCTTCACCGAAATTAAAGAAAATTATCCCGGCTTTATCGACCGGTGGCGAACCGAACCGGCGGAGATTCAAGTTCCCGGCGGGGAAAAACTCATCGAAGTCGCAGAGCGGGCTTGGGCAGGGTTGAATCGCATTGCCCAACGCCATCAGCTCGGGGAAACCGTCGTCGTCGTGAGTCACAACTTTCCGATCCTCGGGATCGTCTGCCGCATCACCGGCACCCATCTAAATCGGTACCGCACTTTTCATCTCGATCCCTGCGGCGTCACCCGTCTGGGCCATTCTGGAAATGGCCGCTGGCTGGTCACGCAAATCAACAACAAGGACTATCTTTCCGAAGACATCGTGCAGGGGTCGCCGCTGCAAGACGGCATCTGACCCTGCGCGAAGATCGGGTCATGAGAGGATTTCGAACTGGAGTATTGGAGTGATAGGAGTGATTGGGAATGGGAAGC
>DASQUN010000128.1:0-5799 GCA_035641275.1 Candidatus Udaeobacter sp.
TGCGGCGATCATGGATGCCGCTTCACTGCGGGAGAAAAGTGGACTGAACGCGCAGGAGTTGCAGACGGTCCACGGATGGAAACTACCGATGATATGGATCGACGATGAAGCCTCAGGAGAGGATTCCGCCCGAAACAAGGTCGTGATTTTGAAGCAACCGATCTCACGCAAAGCGTTAATGGCTGCCCTAGCCGAGTGTTTGGGAGAGACGGCAAAAGGAAAGTCAACAGGGCCAACTGCTCGGACGGAGCCAGACAAGTTCATTGAGCTTACCGAGGTGGTCGAAGAAGGTCCCGAGAGCGACAAGACCAAGGCATAGCAGAAAAAGCCAAAGTAATCCGATGCAGCTGGCCAAGGCCTACAATCACAAAGACGTTGAATTTAAGTGGTATTCCCGCTGGATGGAGTCAGGGGCGTTTGAACCGGCGCAGGGCCCAGGCAGATATTTTTCCATGGTAATTCCTCCGCCGAATGTGACCGGCTCTCTGCATATGGGTCATGCGCTCAACAACACACTCCAGGATATTCTCTGCCGTTACAAGCGAATGGATGGATACCGGGTCCTGTGGGTTCCAGGCACTGATCATGCGGGCATTGCGACGCAGAACGTCGTTGAGCGTCGCCTTACTATGCAAGGTCTGACCCGCGCTCAAGTCGGGCGAGAGAAGTTCATCGAGCAAGTCTGGGCGTGGAAGAAAGAGGCCGGCAGCGCCATTTTGCACCAGTTGAAAGCTCTGGGCGTGTCATGTGACTGGAAACATGAACGCTTTACGATGGACGAAGGGCTTTCGCGGGCCGTGCGCGAAGCTTTTGTCAAGCTCTGGGAAGATGGACTGCTCTATCGAGCGGAACGACTGATTAACTGGTGTCCGCGTTGCAAAACCGCTCTCGCCGATATCGAAGTGGCTCACGAGGAATCCGACGGCAGCCTTTGGCATATTCGCTATCCACTGGCCGACGATGCGTCAAAGGCGCTAGTCGTGGCGACTACCCGACCGGAAACGATGCTCGGCGACACGGCCGTCGCCGTTCATCCGGAAGACAGTCGATATCAAAATATGGCCGGAAAGAAGCTCCGTCTGCCGATCACAGGTCGAATTATTCCGATGATCACGGATGCTTACGTCGATAAGGAGTTCGGAACGGGGGCGCTGAAAATTACCCCGGGTCACGATTTCAACGATTTTGAAATCGGTGAGCGTTTTGGGCTCGACAGGATCAGTATTTTCGACGCCGATGCGAGAATCGACGGCTCTTCATTTTCGGCTCGCGGTGAACAAAGCGAATGGATCGAGCGTTATGGCGGAAGAGATCGGTTCGAGGCGCGAAAGCAGATTGTCGATGAGCTGAAAGAGAAGGGCTATTTGGAAAGGGTTGAGCCTCATCGCCACACAATCGGCCGCTGTTACCGCTGTCAGACCGTGATCGAGCCTTATCTGACGCCGCAATGGTTTGTCCGTATCAAACCGTTGGCTGAGCCGGCGATACAAATCGTACGAGAGGGTAAGATTCAGATAATACCAGAAGGCTGGAGCAACGCTTACTTCACCTGGATGGAAAACATCAAAGATTGGACCATCTCTCGGCAGATCTGGTGGGGGCATCAAATTCCGGCTTGGTACTGTAAAAGCTGCGACGGCGCGAATATTGTCGAAGCGGAACCGGGTGAGTACATTCTTACCAAGGAAGCCAAACCCATCGTTGGCCGGAAAGCACCCGGTCAATGTCCACGGTGCGGCGGCAAAGCACTGGTCCAAGACCCCGACGTTCTCGACACCTGGTTTTCTTCGGGCCTTTGGCCGTTTTCCACCCTGGGTTGGCCACAGAAGACAGAGGATCTAAGAAGCTTTTATCCAACATCGACGCTGATAACGGGTTTCGACATTCTCTTTTTCTGGGTGGCGAGGATGATCATGATGGGGCTCAAGTTCATGGATGATGTTCCCTTTCGTGAGGTCTACATTCACGCTCTGGTGCGTGACGAACAGGGACAGAAGATGTCGAAATCAAAAGGCAATGTCATTGATCCGCTCGACGTCATGAGCCAATACGGAACCGACGCGTTTCGTTTCACATTAGCCGCGTTAGCGGCCATGGGGCGAGATATTAGACTCGCCGAGGACCGTATTTCCGGATATCAGAACTTTGTCAACAAACTTTGGAACGCCGCCAGGTTCGTGCTGATGAACTTGGACGAGGAGAGTCGAGCCCAGCACCATCAAGCTGCTCTTTCGAGTAGCGACCTCAACTTGGCCGACCGTTGGATCCGCTCCCGTCTGGCTTCGACGATCGCCGAAGCGAGAAGAGCCATCGATACGTATCGATTTAACGACTACGCCAACGTCTTGTATCACTTCACGTGGCATGAGTTCTGCGACTGGTACATCGAGATGAGCAAACTCTCGCTGAACGGAACCGTACGCGATGGCTCCAAAATAAGCCGGCGGCTATTGCGAGAAGTGCTGGAGCAGATACTTCTCCTCTTGCACCCAGTCATGCCGTTTGTCACCGAGGAGATTTGGCAGCAGCTTCTGGGCGAGGACGAAAAGACGATGGCTGGGGATAAGCGAGCCCTGATTATGACTCAGCGCTATCCGAATTCGAGTCCGGAATGGGTTGACGTGCAGACGGAGCAGCAGATGGATTTTCTCATGGACTCGGTCAGGGGAATTCGAAATCTTCGCACCGAAATGAACTGTGCGCCGGGCAAAGAGGTCAAAGTGATCTTTCACGGACCAGAGCGCGATCTGTCATTTCTCCGCGCACAGGAGCTTTATCTGCGGTTACTCGCGCGTGTCGGAAACGTAGAGTATCGGACTTCCGGCGAGCGGCCCAAGGGTGCTGCAACGGCGGTTGTCGGTACCACCGAGATCTACTTGCCCCTAGGGGACATGATCAACGTAAGTGAAGAAGGCGCCCGTTTGGCGAAGGAAGTGAAAAAGGTGGAGGACGAATTGGCGCGGATTCAAAAGAAACTTTCTAATCACGATTTTCTTGGCAAAGCAAAAGAAGAAGTTATCAAAAAAGAGCGGGAGAAGGCGAATCAATGCGAAGAGAAGATGCACACCCTGAATCAAAGCCTGCAGCGGCTTCGGGAAGTTGAGCAAGGAAGGAAGTAGCGCTCATGGATATCCTCGTCAGTCCCCAGATTGAGCGGTTGATCCGCGACGCACTGGATGAAGATATCGGCGCGGGCGACCTAGCGACCATGGCGACCATCTCAGCCACGTCTCAGGGCAAAGGGCTTTTCCGCGCGAAGAAAGATGGCGTGGTGGCGGGCTTGGTTCTCCTGGATCGGATCTTTTACTTTATCGACCCGAAAGTGCAGGTCGGCCTTTTGGCGAAGGATGGGAGTCAAGTGAAAGATGGCACGGTTGTCGCGGAAGCTGAAGGGCCGGTTCGGGCGCTGCTGCTCGCGGAACGGACGGCTCTGAACTTTCTCCAACGTTTATCGGGGACGGCGACGCTGACCCGCAAATATGTCGATGCTGTCAAAGATTTTTCATGCAAGGTTCTAGATACGAGAAAAACAACGCCCGGGCTTCGGACTCTGGAGAAGTATGCGGTTCGAATGGGCGGAGGGACCAATCACCGGATCGGTTTATACGATGCCGCGCTGGTCAAGGACAATCATATCGAGGCGACGGGATCTATTGCCGACGCCGTGAAAGCAGTAAGACGCCACGCTCCCTTCATGGCCAAGGTCGAAGTTGAGGCCGGGAATCTAAAGCAAGTCCAGGAAGCGATTGATGCGGGGGCGGATGTGATTATGCTCGACAATATGACGATCCCGCAGATGGCCGAGGCCGTTCGACTGGTGAACAAGCGTGCGTGGGTTGAGGCCTCAGGGGGCATCACGATGGAAACCATTCGCCAAGTCGCCGAGACGGGTGTCGATTTCATCTCGTCGGGTGCGTTGACTCATTCGGCGCCGGTGGTCGATTTTAACATGAAGATTACGATGAATGCCCGCTCCTGATTCCCGCAGAAGAGCGCAGCCGGAACGAGCCGGCCCCCCCCTCCGGATTGGTCAGATTCAAAACGGTTTGGCGACAAATCGGCTCGGCAAAAAAATCCATTATTTCCTAACAATCGATTCCACCAACTCCCATGCGCGCCGACTCGCCGAACAGGGAGCGCAGGAGGGGGAGGTCGTGATCGCCGAACGGCAAACCGCAGGCCGGGGGCGCCTCGGCCGAGAATGGATCTCTCCGGCATACGTCAACCTGTATTGTTCGGTTATCCTTAGACCGAAATTACCGCCAGTTCATGCACCGCAGGTGACCTTGATGGCAGCAGTGGCATTGGCTGATGCTGTCGCCTCCTTTATCCCGGTGACGCCCACGATCAAATGGCCTAACGATATATTGGTCCATGGGAAAAAGCTGGCTGGTATCCTGACCGAATCGTCATGCGATTCTGAGCACCTCGAATTTGTGATCCTTGGTATCGGCGTAAATCTCAATTATCCCGAAGAGCTCATGCCGGAAGCCATTCGTCAGCGCGCCACCTCGCTGCTGATCGCTGGACGGAACACCATTCGCCGTGAGGCTTTCGTGCAGCGATTGATTCACGACCTCGACCGATGCTATGGAATTCTCGAAGAGTCTGGTTTTGGCGCTCTCGCGCCGCGCTGGGAAGCCCGCTTTGGTTTGAGAGATCGCCGAGTCCGGGTCGAGATCATGGATGCGGTGATTTTTGGGAGAGCCAAGGGAATCGATAGAGACGGAGCGTTAATCGTCGAGCGCGAAGACGGAGATCTCCAACGAGTTGTCGCAGGCGACGTCATTCCTGCGGAATGATTGATTGGCTGAAGCTATGCTTTTGGCAATGGATATCGGTAACACCAACATCGTCCTCGGTCTTTACCAAGGGAAAAAGCTCATTACCCATTGGCGGTTACATACCGAAGCCGAACGGACTGCCGATGAATATGGGGTCATCATCTCTCACCTTGTTTCAGCCGCCGGGTTCCGCTGCGACCAAATTCGAGCCATCGTCGCCTCCTGTGTCGTCCCGCCCATGGTTAGCGTCGCTCAAGAACTGGGGCTGAAGTTCTTCAGGATCGAACCGCTGATGGTCGGCCCGGGAATCAAGACCGGAATGCCGATTCTTTACGACAGTCCCAAGGATGTGGGCGCGGACCGTATCGTCAACGGCATCGCCGCCTTTGAGAAATACCGGGGCGCGTGCATCGTCGTCGATTTCGGAACGGCGACGACGGTGGATTTCATCTCGAAAAAAGGCGAATACGTGGGCGGCGCTATCGCGCCCGGATTGCTGATCTCTTTGGAAGCTTTGTTTCAAAGAGCCTCTAAACTGCCGCGAATTGAGATCCTCAAACCGAGAGAAGTCATCGGACGGAACACCATTCAGTCCATTCAAGCAGGTATTTTTTACGGCCACGTTGGGCTCGTCGATGGCATCGTCCAGCGCATTCAAGCACAAAATGGCGGACAAGCGAAGGTGATCGCCACAGGGGGATTAGCCCCGCTCGTGGCGTCAGAGTGTTCTACCATTAATGAAGTGGATGAGTTTTTGACGTTGGCAGGCTTGCGCATCATTCATGAGAGAAATTCTTTGCAAGAGGTGAAAACAAGAGCGCAGAAATAACAAAAAGGAGGGAACCCACAGTTATGGCTGTAGCGGAGCTAGAGAAACTTCGTAACGCTGGCATTCTCGGTCAAGGAGGCTCTGGAAAAACCTCGTTAGGAGAGGCAATGCTGTTCACGGCGGGCGCCACTCAGCGGCTGGGACGGGTTCAAGACGGCACGTCGGTATTCGATTATGAGCCGGAGG
>DASQUN010000129.1:0-8173 GCA_035641275.1 Candidatus Udaeobacter sp.
TCGTTGTTTTTTCCCTTGCGAAAGGAACGGCCAATGGGGTGAATCGGCGGCAGATAGAGGACGTCAAATCCCATGCCGGCGATGTAGGAGAGACGTTGCTCGCAGTCTTGGAAGGTGCCGTGGGCGCCAGGGTTACTGGCGCACGAACGAGGAAACATTTCATACCAGGCGCTAAAGCGCGCCTTTTCCCGGTCGACACTGACGGTTAATTCTTTATCGTAAAGGACCGCCCCGCTACGGTCGGGGTATTTGGTCATGAGCGCCGCGAGTTCGGCGGAAAGTGCGCCCTCGCTGGCTGCGGCCCGTTTTGAGCGCAGGAGAGAGACGAATTCCTGTAGCTGCTTTTTGTCCGTCGTTATCGCTCGTTTGGTCGCTTGCTGGACCAATTCCGCGCCGCTCAAGAGATCGACGGCGACGTCCTGGCCGGCTTCCACCTTTTTCCCCAACCCTTGGCGCCAGGTTGCGAATCGGTCCGGCCACGCTTGCAGGGTGTAGCGGTAAGCCCCCAGTTTGACAACTTCGAATGCACCGCGCCACCGATCGTTGACCAACGGCTCCATAGGAATTTCCGACCATGGCGAGTCACCTTCTTTCCGGTACAAAAGCACCGCCGACAGAACTTCATGGCCGTCGGCGAAAATATCCGCTTCCACGGTCACGCGCTCGCCAACGACCCGTTTGGCGGGAAATCGACCGCCATCGATCTGCGGCCTGACGTTCTCAATGACAACGCGTAAGCGACCTTCATCGGGCTTCTTCACGCGTGGGCCACTTTTGGTTTTGGAAGTCATCTCCGATGTCGGTCGATCTACTCTTTTTACATTAACATCCTATTTCATCCAGGCAACCCGTTTTTTCCTGAGTTACGAAGGAGTTCGTAAGCAAGGTGCCACGAAGCGACCGAGGCCGAGTCATGGAGAGCGCGGGCACACGAACGTGAAGGTGGCCTTCAGGTCGGGGCTGTTGGAAAAGCCACCTTGAAGAGGACGGGGCGGCGGCCTATAGCCACAGACCTATTGACCGCGCTCGAAAGGGCTCGGACCTCGGTCGAATAGATGTCAGCTGTCCAATACTAACGAACTAACTAACTCCTGAATCACGGCTATGAATAGCCAATTTTACGATAGTAAAACCGGCTTTTCACAAAGCTACCTATTAGGTAGGTTTGTGAAAGATGCCCAAAGGACCGAGAAAATTCCATTTCTCATTCGAGAGAACAGGCTTAACTCGCTTCGGTGGACTGAGTCTTTTTCAGTCATTTTGCAAATCTCTAGGGCCCCGTCAAAACCTCTTTCTGAAAATTCAGGAGACGACTTCCAAGGTCGAGCCGTTGATTTGAATCAATTTGCAACACTTTCGGCTGCCTGCTCTCTCGTAGAGACATGAAAGTTAGCCGTTATTCAGGAACTCATTAATAAGACAGTTACTTGCAAAACCGCCTGGGAGAGAATGCTTCTACTTCTCTGGCGCGACCCGCCACAATCATATCCGCCGCCAACGCGCCGACGGCTGAACTCGTCGTAACGCCATGCCCTCCGAGGCCTCCAACCCAAAATAAACTTTTGACGGCCGGATCCCAGCCAACGACAAACCGTCCGTCCGGAGTGAGGGTTCTCAAACCCGCCCAACTCTTGTTAATGGCAACCTTCGAAAGACCAGGAAAGTAACGTTGAACTTTTTCTGCGAGCAACTCCCCGATCGAGGCATCGACGGGGGGATCGCCGGGTGGCAACTCTTCCTGATCGCAGGCACAGAGGAGCAGACCTTCGCCCTCGGGACGAAAATAGAGATCGTGGCTCACATCCCACACAAACGGCCAGCTGGGGTCCACCCAGTCAAGCGGCGGCGAAACGAAGAGGTGGCGCCGGCAGGGATGAAGCGGCAGCTCAAATGCGCCGGCCATTCTCGCAAGCGTATTCGCCCACGCGCCACAGGCATTAACTAAGACTTGCGCACGGATCACCTCATCGTCGGTAACGATTTCGAGGCATGGCTCGCCCATAGCATGAACCGCCCGTACCGCGCTGCCATAGCGAATCCGCGCCCCTTTAGCTGTAGCTGTCTTGAGGTAGCCGGAAAGCAGCGCGTGAACATCGATGATCCCATCGGTGGCGCACCAAATCGCGCCGTCAAACTCGGCCTCTGCAAGCACGGGCACATGACGTTCGGCCTGATCTGGAGTCCACAGCTCCACTTCAATTCCCAAACGAAGCCCCGCGTTGGCATCGCGCTTGAGTTTCTCCCACCCTTCGTCGCTTCCCAAGAGCAGCGAGCCCTGTTGCTTGAATTGAACCGGTACGGGCCAATCCGCTGGGAGATGACGCAAAAACATTGCGCCATCACGCGCCAAGTAGGCCAGCGCCGGGTCCGATACGCACTGCCGGATCATCGCCGCGTTGCGTCCGGAGGAGTGAAAGCCGGGAATCGACTCCTGCTCGAGCAGCAAAATGTCCGTCAGTCCTCGCCGCGTGAGGTGATAGGCGGTGGCGGCGCCCGCGAAGCCCGCGCCGACAATGACGTATTCGTAGGAATTCATGATATGGCAATCGTCATTTCAACCGGCTAGATCTCTACTGATAGCTCATTCTAGAGCTTTCAGCCAGCCCGCGGAACCTCCACATCCAAGCAACCGCACCCTTGAGAAATTGACGGCGCTCGGCGGTGACAACGTCGGCTGTCGGGGTTTTAATCGCCCAGGAACTGCGCTATAGTCGTTGCTGAAATGCGAATCCATCGCTACACGGAATGGGATGGCACGCAGCAGGTTCTTCTTCCCACCACTGACGATCTCCTGAAACATCTCTCCGACAATCTGTTGGAGGAAGAAGGTGTTCGCCGTGCGTTGCGGGATCTGATGCGCCGCGGCCTGACATCGGAGGACGGCCAACGGTCGGTCAAGGGAATGCGCGATTTGCTGCGACAAGCGGAGGAACGGCGACGAGAGCTTCTCAACAAGTACTCGCCGGACTCCTTCAAGCTCAGTTCTGAAGAGCAGCAGGCTCTCAGCGAAAAACTCAATAGCCTGGCGGAAAAACTGGAAGCCTATCACGAGACCATGCGGAACTTCATGGAGCGTCTCTCAGGCAAGTACGCCGACAGCATGGACGAGATGGGGCGCCGGATGCAGGAAGCTTATGAGCGATACCAGCAGTTAAGAAACCGGCTGCAGAACCAGATCTCCGAGCGCGGCATGCAACAGCCGCAGAACCTCTCTGGCCAGAACTATCAGAGCCTCATGGATATGCTCGAGAGGATGAATCAACTTCTACAAGACGAGAACTTCCTCAAGAACCTTCCCAATATGTTGGACGCGGCGGTCGATGATCTCGACAACATGCTCGAGAATCTCGATTCCATGACGCAGGAGCAGCTGCAGCAGCTGAGCGAAATGATGAACCAGATGCAGCAGCTTGAACAGCTCATGAATCAGTACCCGTTCCACGGCTCGCAACGAATGGGCATGGGCGAGGCCGGCCAGATCCTGGGTCAGATGCGCGGCCTGGAGCGTTTTTTACGTTGGGGGCAGCGCGGCATGGGCGACCCTTCCGAACTCGATCTCGAAGAGATGCGGAACCTGCTCGGAGAAGAGGCTTACGAGCACCTCAAATATTTAAAAGGCGTGGAGCAAATGCTGGAGGAAGAAGGCTACATCGTGCGGACCAGCCACGGGACTCGGCTGACCCCCAAGGGAATGAGGAAGATCGGTGACAAGGCCTTGCGGGAGATCTTTCAGATGCTCAACAAGAGTCGTTGGGGCAATCACGCAACCTCATTGCGCGGCTCCCAGGGCGACCGCACGGAAGAGACCAAAAAATATGAATTCGGCGATCCGCTCGATGTCGACATCAGCGAGACACTGCTCAACGCCCTCGCCAAGCGCAAGCAAGGAGCCCCGCTGAGAATCGCTCCCGAGGAT
This sequence comes from Candidatus Udaeobacter sp., assembly GCA_035641275.1. GTDB lineage: Bacteria > Desulfobacterota > Binatia > UBA9968 > UBA9968 > DASQUN01. The sequence continues at coordinate 3,917 of DASQUN010000129.1, forward strand.
TTTTCCGTCCATCGCGTGGAGTATTCGACGGCGAGCGAGACCGCGCTGCTCATTGATGTGAGCTATTCGATGCTGATGAATGACGCGCTTCACGCCGGCAAGAAAGTGGCGCTGGCGTTGCACCGGCTCATCGAAACCAAGTATCCTCAGGACACGCTCCACCTCGTCGCCTTCCGCTCGAACGCAAAGCTAATTAAAGCGGAGGATTTGCCTTCGATCGTATCGCTTACCTATTTCATGGAACACGGCACGGATATCAAAGAGGCGTTGCGGTTCGCTCGTCAGCTTCTCGGTTCAAATAGAGCCGCCAACCGGCAGATTATTCTGATTACCGACGGCGAGCCGACAGCGGCGACTCTGGATCGCGGCGGCCGGCTTCACAGCGGCTGGGGCTCAGCCTTGCTGCATAGCCGGATCGTCCATGAGACGCTGAAAGAAGTGAAGCGCTGCACGCAGAGCGGCATCAAAATTAACACCTTTATGCTCGGCTCTGACTTTTATCGACAGGGATTCATCGATCAGCTTTCCCGGCTTAATACCGGTCGTGTCTTCTATACCTCGCCCGATCAGATGGGGAATTACATCGTCGTCGACTATATCACCAACAAACGCAAACGGCTCGGACGGGCGTGAGGCCGCCACGCCGGGCAATCCTCCATCTCGATTCCTGATTGTCGATTTTACGTTCAAGATCTCAGAGACGAATCTACCCGAGATTAAAAATGCGTTTGCGTTGATTCTTGGTCCTTACGGTCCTAAACCCCTCACCCTTTGTCGGTAATGAGCGCCAGCGCCCCCGTGTAGGCAAACAGGTGATTGGTACCCGCAAGCGGAGCCAGTTCGTAACCACCGAACATTCCAATTAGGGGAAAGTCTCCCAGCGCTTGGCGAATGTAAGCCGTATCTATGCCGGCCATCCCGTAAAGCGAACGGCCCCGCGCGCAACAGTTGAAGTACAAGCCCAAGGCAGGTCTTTTGCGCCCGAGTTTTTGCGCTTGCCGTTGCAGCATTTGATTCAAGTCTTCGCGCGCTCTTTGACCGTCCCGCAGAGTGAAGATTATCGACTGGCCTTCTCTCACGGCTTGACCGATGCCCAAGACGCCCTTAGCAGGATCCACGCCGATGATATTGCGCACCAGGTACGGGTCCGGGCCGACAGCATCTCGATCGGCCCTAGCCGGTAGCCCGACGAACACAAACATCAACGCCCGCCTCAGGTCCTCAGCCAATGGACCTTTGAGCACTTGGGCGAAGACTTCGAAAGCCGGACGGTGATCGATCTCAAATATGAGGTTTTCCTCCGCCTTGGTAATGACCATGGGTCCCGTGATCGGTTGGCAGCCTTGCGTGATGTCAATGCTTGTCTCGAATGAGCCTGATAGATGAAGACCGGCAACGGCATTGCTGGCGACCGTCTCGCCCGCGAGCTGGTAAGTCGCCCCGGCCGTACCATTCTCGGAAGATCCCGCACCCACCACGGGCACAAAACCCGTTGCCTCCCCCATCGTGCCAAGCAATTGCTGCGGCTGACAATGATAGGTATCTGGAAAAAGGGTGAGAAGCGACTCTTGCCCTGGGCGGGGTGTAATTTTTTGGGCGATTTCTGCGCCTACTTCTTGATCACGCTCCCTCACGGAATGAATGAGAAAGGCGCGGCTCTGGATTTGATCGGATGTGAAAACGAGCACGGCCAGCCCCTGACTACCCTCGACTTCGCCGGCGCTCGAGAGAATTCCCGCGGCGCTGCAACCGACAACCTGACTCGTTCCGGTCACGCGGCAAAGCGTGTCGATCAACTCCCGCGGCTGTGAAGCGTAGTCCACCGTAAAAAAAATCATCGCCGCATGAGCGCGTGTGACTGAGGCCTGTGCCATCGCCTGGATGGCGGCCTCTCTTACGGCATCCGCGGTAGAAGGATTGGAAGACTGACCGACTCCAGCACGGGTCATGACGCTGCCACTATAGGAAAAGCCGCAACCCTGGGTCAAGCCCAATCAGACCCGCCGCCGGTAATCTCTCTGGGAAGAACAACTCGAAACGCGGTTCCCTTGCCGACTTCACTGGCGACATCGATCTCACCCGACATGGCGCTCACTAACCGCTTGACGATGTTCAAGCCGAGTCCAACACCGACGTGTTCCTTAGGAGACGAATCGACTTGATAAAACAACTCGAAGATTTTAGGAAGGATTTCGTTTCTGATGCCAATGCCCGTGTCCTTCACGACAAACTCCACCCGACCGTCGTCTTTACTGGCAAACTCGATGGTCACTTTTCCGTCATGAGTAAACTTCCTCGCGTTCTCAACAAGATTCCTAAGGATTTCCTTGAGCTTGACGCGGTCCGTTTTCATCGTCGTGTCGGGCGGAGGGAGATGAACGTCCAACGCGATTCCTTTCCTCTGAAAGGTTTCTGCCAATTCAGCCTGCAATTCAGCCAGCAGGACGCTTACATCAACCATCGCTACGACCAAGCGCATTTTGCCTCGCTCGAGACGGATCATATCCAATGTGCTATCGATGAGCCGGAGCATCTCATCAGCTCCATTGTCGATCATCCTGATTCTTTCCTTCTGATCCGGGTTGAGCTGTCCACTATGACTGTCGGCCAAAAGCTCGGCGTTTCCCATAATCACCTGAATCGGTGTCCTGAGCTCATGAACCATCACGCCCATCAAGAGCGACTTCACCTCCAAAGCTTTCTCCAATGCATCTCGTGCCGTTTTGATGCGCTCGTACAACCGTGAATTATGGATGGCCATGGCCGCCTGTCCCCCGAGCGTGCTGAAAAATTCGATCTCGTCTGCCGTGAAATCATGGGGGTGGCGTGTATAAAAGGCAATCACGCCCATCAATTCATTTTCGACGAATAGGGGTATGCCCAGATAAGACATCAATCCATGGCTGCGAAAAAAGTCGGCATTGCGAGCGCGCGCATCGTTCTGCACATCTGCGATGGCTAATGGTCTCCTCGTGTCCGCCACGATATGCGTCAGCCCGCCAGCGCTTCTCCGCGCGGTGGTACGCCACGCATTCTCATCGAGGTTTCGACAGGCGACCGGATCAAAGTCTCCCGTCTCCTCGTTCAGGAACCGGACGGTCGTGGCGAAATCGGGGAAAAGATGAACGATCTGGTCGAGCAAGATCTGCACGACCGCTTGAAGATCGAGGGTCGACGTAACCGCAAGGTTAACCTGGTGCAGAATGGCCTGTCTATCGCGCTGCTGTTGGATCTGGACATCGGCCTTCCTTCGCTCGATAGCATAGCGGATGGAGCGCACCAGCACACGTCCGTCAATCTGACCCTTGACCCAGTAGTCTTGGGCGCCAGTACGCATAGCCTCAATCGCTACATTCTCGTCGTCGAGACCCATCACGACGACAATCGGCAGGCTCGGTGCCGCATCCTTGATTCGCATGATCGCATCCATGCCGTGCGCATCCGGCAAAAAGAGATCAAGCAGGACGATATCAAACGAACCTTCTTTGAGTAACGTGAGAGCCTCGGCCACTTTCGCGACGTGAACCAGCCGAAATCCGAATTTGTTCGACGACGCTTCACTCAGAGCGGCTCTTAAGAGCCCGGTGTCCGCCACATTGTCCTGCACCAGAAGAAGTCTTGTGGGTGAGTCATTCATTGTGAAATCCGTGTCCGGACAATTTCCGCGTTTGCCTTTCAAAGCTTGATAGCAAAATCGAACACTAGATATTTCGCGCTTTCGCGCTCGACAAATGTCAAAAGAATTCTTATGATATTTTGCGTGATGAGGCGGCGGATGTAAAGCAGCGTTGGCCAGAAAAATGGCACGCGTTGCTTCTTTGATTTACGAGATTCCTCTCCTACAACGACTAGCGCCAATGCTTATGTCGTCTTGAAGTCGACCTGAAAATCCTATAGGAAAGAGTTCGGCGTACGCTTACGGCTATCATCTTTTGTAAGATTCCGAATGAAGCTTGCTCAAATCCCGCTGCTGCGCGACAACTACGGCTATTTGCTCGTCTGTCCAAAAACCCATACTGCAGCGATCGTGGATCCGTCGGAGTCCGAGCCCGTTTTGCGTCGTCTACAACAGGAAAACGTAGCTCTGGTCGCTATTCTGAATACGCATCATCATCGCGATCATACCGGCGGTAACGACGGATTACTCGCGGGCGGCAAGCTCGACGTTTACGGCCACAAGAGCGATCAAGGGAGAATTCCGGGGCTGACCCACGGTGTGGATGAAGGGGACGAAATTATCGTTGGCGAACTTCGCGG
>DASQUN010000130.1:0-4590 GCA_035641275.1 Candidatus Udaeobacter sp.
GAAATAGCTGCGCTCTCACGGGCTGACGAAAGTCACTGGGCTTATTTCCGCTGATTGCGGGTCCATGGCAACTTGTTTCCTTTCGTACCTCGAAGTTGAGGCGTCGTTCGTGCGAGATCAATATCGTCTTCCACATGACTCAGTGGCTGACCTTCGATTCCAGGCGAGTGTTGATTTCGATTCCGGGTTTCGACCCGCGGCAGGTCAATGCCACGTCACCTCTATGTGCACAACAACCTTTTGACCAGATTCGTCTATCTCGACGATCGGGTCACACCAACAAAACTGAGATTCAACATGAGCCAGGTGGTTCGCATGTTCTGTTTCGTTTGTCTCAGGCTCTCCGAATCGCTGATTTAGGAACACAAGACATCCTCCTCACTGCTTGACAGGATTGGCAATCCGTGTGCCATCCAACTGCAAGGGATTCCGAGTGCCCGACCCGATTATTCAAGGACACTCATTAGTCTTCATTCACAACTATCGATGCAAAGTTCGCTGAACCTGGCAGATCACGAGACAAAGCCAAATCCAAAGAGAAGGCCCCCGCTCCCTTGATGATCACCACGATCGCGAGCGCGATCACGATGAGGTGGTATTCAAATCCGTGGCCCGGCTTGTTGCCATACCAGTTCATGAAAAAGCCGTACCTCAAGTGAACCATTAGCATGGCGACCAGCATTGTGATCGCGATACCCAGAGCGGCGATGCGCGTAAAAAGTCCGACGATCAGGCCGAGGCCGCCAAAGAACTCCGCCGCGATCGCCAGCAATGCGAAGCCTACTGGAATCCCCAATTGTTCCCGAAACGTGCTTAGCGTGGCCCTAAGGCCAAAGCCTCCAAACCAGCCCAGAAGCTTTTGTGCTCCGTGAGCGAAGAACACGATCCCCAAAACGACTCGCGCGATGGTGAATACCCAATCGCTATTCGTACCTATCAACCATGTGAACATCTTCACGGTCCTCCACTGATAAGATGTGTCTGTCGCTGGTCAATCCTCAAGATTTGCCTCCACGACGTGGGAAACAAATCAAAACTGACCAACCGGAAGAATAAACAGCAGAGATCGTGCCGGGACGAGAGACGGAAAAAATTTGAGAAACTTCAGCTTAGGCGCGACAACGTTGACTGCGGTTGGGCGCCTCGCTGTGTCGAAATACCGTAAACGCTGTCGGAATGGCGACACAAAGCCCTCACTCTTCCCTCTCCTGCGAGCGGGCGAGGGTAAGAAAAAGAGATAAATTCTGGGGGCACAGCAATGCTGCCCGCATTGCATCCAAATGTCAGCAACGCTATCGCGATAGCGATCGCGAACATAAAAGGTGTTGTAATTCGCGCCTTCTTTGAAATCATACGACTGTGTAAACGTTTTTTCTCAGTTTTCATCTGTCCTTTTTGCAGACTGCGTTGTGTAGCAACCGCGTTCGTGGTTCGAGAGCCGTACCACGAACGGAATTGCCTGTCACTATATCAAGTACTTACCCGTTCGCCCTGAGGCTCTTGAAGGGCGATCAGAAGTCGCGCTTTTTATCGCGGCAAGTCTTTAGACATTTCTTTCGTGGTTTCCTTGGCCGCGTCTTCTGAATCATTGCTACTGACGCTTTTTCTGAAGTCGCGGATGGCTTTGCCCAGACCGTTACCGATTTGGGGCAACTTCGTCGGGCCGAAAATAATTAGACCGATCACGAGGATTATCACGAGTTCTTGCATTCCGATTCCAAACATTATTCCTCCTGGCTTTTTGCTTCAACAGCGAACAATACCGTGCTTAGCCTCGTGAGCTTTCGCGTGGAGACGTTTGCCCCTTCTCTTTCAGAACGTATACTGAAGCGCTCCATACACGAAGTTGCTGTTCTTGTCGCGCCCGGTCTTCTGGATAAATTCTCCAGCGTAGAAAAAGCTGTAGCCGACATAGCCGAGCGGGTGGCGTGTAAAACGTTTGATCATCATTAAAAAAAGGTGTTCGCCGAGACGATGTTCCGCTGGGAGCCCGATCTTTTAGGCCACCAGCAGTGCTAAAATCAAACCGAAACAAGGAACTTTTACACACAGATCGAGTCTGCCCCACGTGCCGACTAGCCTTCGGGAACCTGTTTTGCGCGGCAGTGGTCCAGACGCTACTGGGCTCAGTATTTTGATAAAACCTCCAGCAGCTTTCGCGCGCCGGCCGGCGGCCTTACTTTGCCCGCAAGAATATCTTTCGCGTTGACCGGCTTACCATAGTACTCCGCGTTGGCCTCGTCCCGGGTGGCGATTACCGCACCTTCTAGGGAAACGCCGGCAAAAAGTCCTTGGCTGATACTGTAAGTATACATAGCCGCCTGCAACGCCACGTTCGCCTCGGCGGTACGCCCGACGGGACCGACCGCTGCGCTCAGGTTGGCCCCGAGGGTGACGTTACTCTCCTTCGCGAACGCATCGACGGCCTCTTGAGTGTTGAGCACAATCACAAATTCTGTGATCTCCACGCCAGCTTGAAAGCCCACTCCTAACCCTCCCGTACCGATTGCAGATGGACCGCTCCAACCGTTTCCGGTTCGCGCAACGACAATGCCGATCCCGCCTCTGCCGACGATGAACCCGGCTTTCGTAACGGTAAGGATCGCTAGACCTTTTGCGTTGCGCAGAACCGAGTCCGGAATTGCTTTCTCGGGAATCGCCTGAAAGCGTTCAATGATCGTTACGGCCTGGTCGAGGTCGTCCTGCACGCTGGCATTCGCTGCACCGATATTCAGGCATGCAGCGAATAGCATTCCAAGACTTGAAACAATAATTGCTCTCATCATGACACTTCTCCTTTTCCTTTGGCCGGTCGTGCACGCACAACGCAGTCGATGATCGCTAAGCGTCGCTCTTTGACTCGAGTGATCGCTCCTCTGCTCTTCAACAGCAAGGATTAAGCCAGCCGGCCGAGCCTTTGAGCTCTGTGTCGTCGATCGAAGGAGAGCGCTGCAACGTATGATTATGTATGAAGGATGGAGGCGAAGAGAGGCGATTCAGACGCCGCATGGCTCTTTTTTCCTGATTGAGAGTCGTGGCGGTATATTTGAACTTGTCGATATTTCGACACAACCGGTGGCTGCGATTTACACCGGATGAAACGGTTCGGCATTACGGTCCAAACTAAATGTCTGTAATTCGACGCCGGCCAAATATTCGGCACCCTTTCATCGAAACAAGCGCTAGTGAACTGGCAGCGGTACCACAGTGATTTTCCTAACTCCCGCGCCTTAAGAGTTTTCTCATCATCAGCCGCCTTTGGCACCGCCGTTGCTCATACTGCTTTTCATGAACAACGAAAGGAGGTGAAGCAAATGAAAAACGCAAAAGCATTTTTAGCAACTCTGCTTCTTCTGGGTAACATCGCAGCGAGTGGCATTGCTCTAGCCGACGACGGCATTATCGAGAAGCACGAGGTAGCTCCAGGCAGTTACTGTCACATGAAGTTTCGCGCAATGGATCCGAACACGTTGGACTCCGACCACCCGACTCTGAAGAGCTCTGACAGTGCGGATATCATCGACTTTTACGGGCCGTGTGACGAGAGCCCGACCGGAGAAGATCAAGTCTGGCAGCAGAGACTGGATCGGCTTTTCTTGCGAAACGCACAATAAGCGAGCCTTTGATGAGATCAGCGAGGAGAGGCTCAACCTCTCTCGCTGTGAGCTCGGCAAACGACTCATCGATCCCAACGGAAAAAATGTTATCGCGCCAAGCAACCAGCGAAACAAATCCCTGAAGTGTTAGCTTATAAGATTTCCCAATACAAAAGAATTAGGATCATTAGAGGAAGATAATTAATGAATTGGCGTTGCTACATTGGTTGGCATTGTTATCATTTTAATTTACGCCTTCCAGATTTCACAGATCAAGTTTGCTACGGTAGTTGTAAAGTTCCCACCACACGTATTTGGCAAGAAACAAAGTGTGTTTGCTGTCGTTGTTCAAAGATTCAATTGCAAAGACGCCCTAAACGGACAGAGGAAAATTTAATATGAAAATGCTCATAACTGGATCATCCGGCTTGGTAGGTAGTGCGGCTGTAGAATACTTTGATAAAACAGTAGACAAATAAACGGTATGTGGATAGCTGAAATGCGGAAGAAATTAACTCAAGCAGCAATATTAGAGATGTTTCCTGAAATCTATGACACCCGATCAATTGCACATGCAAATCTGAATACCGAAATCCGAGACCGCGGGCAAACGAACTCAAAACTTGAGAATTTTAAAACGATAAATCCGAAATCGTGTTTGTTTGGAATTTTGAATTTTTAGTCATTGGAAATTTGTTTAGGATTTAGAGATTCGGATTTCGTGCTTGCTTTCGAATTTCTTGCTCTTGGCGCCTTTGCGCGAGATGGGCTTTTTCAGATCTCTTCTGTGGATTCAGAATTTCAGATATTTTGGCTCGGTTGGTTACACGAACGGCATGGCGAGCTACGCCATCGCTGGCATAAACTGATCCGCTGCCAAAGATCGCGCTGGTGGCGCCATGAACTCCGGGCCGACTGGGTCGATGCGGGAAACCTCACGGTTCATACCGTTCATTTTTGCATATTCCATGGTGCTTGCTCTGGAAATGGGTTT
>DASQUN010000131.1:0-3598 GCA_035641275.1 Candidatus Udaeobacter sp.
CTTCACCATCTTTCTCGGCACCATCTTCCCGTTGCTTTCGGAAGCGGTCGCCGGCGTGCAGGTCAGCGTCGGCGCGCCCTACTTCAATTCGGTCACGGTGCCGCTTTTCCTTTTGCTCGTGTTTCTGATGGGTGTCGGGCCGATGATCGCCTGGCGCAGAGCCTCCTGGGACAATCTCAAGCGCAACTTTCTCTGGCCCGCTGCCGGATCCCTGGTCACTGCCGGGATTTTATTGGCATGGAAGGTTCGAGATTTCATGCCGCTCCTGGGTTTTACCTTGTTGGCTCTCGTCGCGCTGACCATCGTTTATGACACCGCCCTGGCGTTGCGCGCCCGGCGGCGGATCGCCGGGGAGGGCGTCGTCCGCGGGCTAGTAACTCTGGCCTGGCGCAACCAGCGGCGTTACGGCGGCCTCGTTGTCCATCTCGGCGTCGTGTTGATTATTATGGGCATCGCCGGCTCGATGGCCTACAGCGTCGAGCGCGAGGCTACACTCGGGGTCAAGGAACACCTCACAATCGGACGCTATGTCATTCAATTTGAAGGACTCAAAGGAGCGCAGCAGCCCACGCATTTCCGCGTCGAGGGGGCATTCAGAGTTTTCAACGAAGGCGATGAGTTGGGTCTGTTATCTCCGGCTCTCAAATTCTTTCCAACCCAGCAATCGCCGATCGGACGGGCGGTCCATCGAAGCACGATCGGCGACGATATCTATTTGATACTTTCGGGATTCAGCGAGCTGCACCAAAATCGGGCGACTCTCAAGGTGCTCGTCCGGCCGCTGGTGATCTGGATCTGGATCGGCGGATTCGTAATTGCATTGGGAACCCTGATCTCGATCTCACCGCTAGGAAAGATACCCGCCCAGGAAGTGTAAAATGGCTTGGCGGCGCCTGGTGCTAACGGTTCTGATCATTGCGCCGTTTCTCTGGCTGCTGGCTTTCGGCTTTAGCAGGGATGCCCGATATATCAAATCACCCTTAGTTGCAAAGCCGGCACCGCCGTTTACCGTGACTCTGTTCGACGGGCGCAAGCTCACGCTCGACGAGCTTCGGGGCAAGGCGGTTTTTTTAAACTTTTGGGCCTCCTGGTGTCCACCTTGCCGGGCGGAAGCAAAGGATCTGGAAATGGCTTGGCAAAACGTCAAGGATAAGAACATGGTCTTCCTCGGCATCGCGCTGCAAGACATCGAAAAGAATTCGCGGGACTTTCTCGAGGAGTTCAAGATCACCTATCCAAATGGCGCCGATCCATCGGGAAAGATCGCCGTCGACTATGGTGTTTGGGGCATCCCCGAGAGCTTCTTTATCGATCCGCAGGGACGTATCACGTACAAGCACGTCGGCGGCATTCGGGCGGATGTGGCTACCGCGAAGCTGGATGAAGCTCTCAAGAGCATTGTGAGCGCACAGGAAGGCAAAGGCGACTACCAGTCGATTCGCTGAAGGTTTATGTGGCATAGTTTGATATTCCTTTTGCTCTTCATCACCCCCCACTCGGCTCTCCCAGCTGAAACGCCGGACCTCGAGGAACAGACCCGCGTCATTGCTACGGAGCTTCGCTGCGTCGTCTGCCAGAATCTTTCCGTTGCCGACTCTCCGTCTGAAATGGCGCAGCAAATGCGCGGCGTCATTCGCGACCAATTGCGGGAGGGCAAGACGCCGGAAGAAGTCAAAGGCTATTTCGTGTCGAAGTATGGCGAATGGGTTCTGCTCGCCCCGTCTACTAAGGGGTTCAGTCTGGTGGTTTGGGTCGTGCCGTTTGTGGTCCTGACCATGGGACTGCTTATTGGACTCGTACTGCTGCGCCGGTGGTCCACGACAGAGATTAAGCCCGAATCGAAAGCCATCAGCCCTGTCTTAGTCGAACGAGTGCGTAGTGAAGCGACCATCGCGATCAGGGCTACCTCGAGCCTCGAAGAACCCACTCCCAAATCCGAGCTGCTTCAAGATCGGACACGCCTGTACGCTGACCTGAAGGAACTCGAATTTGACTATCAGTCGGGCAAACTCTCCGAGACCGACTACGCCGAGCTGCGCCGAGACATTGAATTCAAGGCCGCCACGGTGTTGCAACAGCTGGATCGTTTACCGCCAGAAACGGCCTTGAAGGAATCTGTGACTAAGGCAAAGCCACCCTCCCCCAAGAAGCAGGCGACGGCGGGGCGCGCCGCCTCTCGGGGTTGGCCGCTCGCTGCCGGCGGTGTCTTTCTGCTGCTTTTTGGTCTGACGCTTGGCGTTATGCTGACGAAATCGTTGCGACCGCGGGCATCCGAGCAGGATTCGCTGACCGGTGATTTCCTTACCGGTACGGGATCTAGCGGAATGAGTGGAAACGAGGCGTCCTCACAACTTCAAGAAGGCAGAACGGCGTTTGCAAAACAGGACTGGCCCAAAGCGATCGAAGCATTCAAAAAAGTCATCGCCGTGGATCCCAATCAACCCGAAGCGCACGCCTACATGGGTTTCATTCTGGTTCAGGCAGGCCACGCGGACGGCGCGCTGATGGCCTTTGACAAGGCGCTTTCTGTGGCGCCGAATTTTCCCATGGCGCTCTGGGGCAAGGGCATGACCCTTTACCAGGCGAAACAGGACTACGCGGGCGCAAGAGCGGCGCTGGAGAAACTTCTAAACTTGATGCCGCCGGGCGCAGAACGAGGAGAGGTTGAGAAAGTGCTGACGGAACTTCCTCAGAGCGGCAAAACACCAACTCAGGGGCAAAATCCGGCAACCGCGGCGAGCTCGGCCAATCAACAGATCGCCGGCAAAGTCACCGTTGATGCGAAACTCAAAGACAGCGTGAATAGCCAGGCTACGTTGTTCATCATCGCTCGTCCCGCCGAAGGCGGTGGAGGGCCGCCGCTGGCGGTCAAAAAACTTGATCGACCGGTTTTCCCGCTCTCCTACTTCCTCGGTCCCGAGAACGTGATGATGCAAGGGAGACCGTTCTCGGGCAAAGTGACGATTACCGTGCGTCTCGACAAGGACGGCAACCCGACCACGCGTGAACCAGGCGACTTGATCGGCGAATATAAAAGGAATCCGGTGGACGTTGGGTCAAAGAACGTCGATATCGTCCTGGACCAGGTCGCCAAATAAACCGCGAATTCCACTACAATCGACAACTGTCTCCAAGGCTCGAGTCTTAGGGCGACCCTAACTGGAATAGACTGGCAGAATGGCAGCGTTGTCGAGGACGGCGAGGCTATGAAGTCGTTGACAACTCGGTGTAAACTGATGAGAATCTGCCTCGTTTTAGGCGGCACTCAGCGGCGGTTAGGCGACCACAAGGTGGCTCCGCTCCGTGTTGTGCCAGCTCTACTTGGGACGAAGGAGTTCTATGGAACCAAAATCATTTTCAACGGGAAGGAATACGCTAGCCCCGAGGCCATGCCGGAAGAGGTGCGGCAGGCTTACCAACAAGCACTGGCGCACTTAGCGGACGCCGACCGAAACGGCATCCCCGACATCCTGGAACGGGGCGCCGCTGGGAACGTGATCGCGATTCAGCAATCGTCCATTACGATCGACGGCCGGGAGTATAAAACTGTCGGTGACATGCCTGCGGTGGTGCGTCGTCTTTTCGAACTGGCGGTGGG
>DASQUN010000132.1:0-3589 GCA_035641275.1 Candidatus Udaeobacter sp.
TCCTGTTGGAGCAGTTCTATACCTACTCGGATCCCGGCCGAGATCCACGCCATCACACCGTGTCAACGGTCTTTATCGCTTCTGCTGATCAAGCTCCTTGCGCCGGGGACGATGCAAAAACGGCGGGCGTTTACAGCGAAAGTGAATTGCCAAATCCGATCGTTTTCGACCACAGCCGGATACTCACGGATTATTTCCGTTTCAAGAGAACCGGTAACCGACCCAAACCGCAGAGCACCTGATCTTTCGCTTACTTGCTCTCAGCTGAGCTTGGCCACTGCTTCGTGAATTCGTTTGCAACCCTTCACAATATCTTCGAGCGAAGTTGCATAAGAAAAACGAATGTGTCTCTTGGAACCGAAATCTTCACCCGGTACAACGGCGACCTTGGCCTCCTCGAGAAGATAGTCGGCCAACTCACAGGGGGATCCGAGTTTCTTTCCGTTGCCTGCTTTGCCCATAAGAAAGCCTACATCCGGGAAAACGTAGAAGGCTCCTTGTGGCTTTAGGCAGCGTATTCCTTCGACGCCGTTCAGTCGTTCGACGATCACATCACGACGCTTTTGAAACTCGCGGACCATTCTGTTCACGTCGTCTTGCGATCCCCTGAGGGCTTCGAGGGCCGCCGCCTGAGCGATGGAGGTAGCGTTCGAAGTGCTCTGGCTCTGGATTTTAGTGGCGGCGTTAATCACGTCCGCCGGACCGAGGGCATAGCCAATGCGCCAACCGGTCATGGCGTACGTCTTTGAAACACCGTTGATGATGATCGCACGCTCGCGTAGGGACGGACTTAGTGCGACGATGTTGTGCACCTGCAAATTGTCGTAAACGATCTTCTCGTAAATATCGTCGGAAATAATCAGACACTCATGTTTCTCCAAAACGCCAGCGATGGCGCCTAGTTCGTCACGCTCGTAAGTAGCACCGGTCGGATTGCAGGGGCTGTTCAAAACAACCACGCGAGTTCGCGGCGTAAGCGCAGCTTGCAGTTGTTCGGGCTTCATGCGAAAGCCCGTCTCTTCTGTGGTCGAAACGTATTTCGGTACACCCCCCGCCAGGAGGGCCATGTCCGAATAACTCACCCAGTAGGGGGCCGGTATGACAACCTCATCTTCGGGCCCGACGACGGCCTGAAACAGATTGTACAGGGAGTGTTTTGCTCCGCAGCTGACCAAAACATCCTCTTTGCGGTAAGCCAATCCGTACTCACGTTGATATTTTTGAGTGATCGCTTCACGTAGTGGGTCGATGCCTTTGACGTCCGTGTACTTGGTCATACCCTTTCGTAAAGCCTCTACGGCCGCCGCTTTGATATGTTCTGGGGTGTCGAAATCGGGCTCGCCGGCCGAGAAATTGACGACATCGATTCCTTCGGACCGAAGCTTGCCCGCTTTGGCGGCAATGGCCAGAGTCACGGAAGGCTTGATGCCTTTGGTTCTTTCAGCGAGTTTTGTCATTCGGGTCGTCCTTAGCGACCAAGTTTGCGTTTAAGGTTCTTTAGAACGTTAGCCGGGACGAGTCCGGAGACGTCACCGCCCAAACTGACGACTTCTTTGACGAGGCGGGAGCTTGTGTAGAACTCGGACTCGCCGGTCATCATGAAAAAAGTGTCGAGCTTAGGTTTCAGGCGGTGGTTCATCATCGCCATCTGAAATTCATATTCAAAATCGGACACCGCCCGTAGTCCGCGGATAATCACAGTAGCGCCTTTACGCTCGGCGTAATCCACCAGCAGGCCTCCAAAGGAGTCCGCTTGAACACGACCTCTAAGTCCCTTGAACACCTCCCGGACCATTTGGAGCCGCTCTTCCAAAGTAAATAGAGAACTATCTTTACCTGGATTCGTAGCGATCGCAACGATGACCCGATCGAAAACACGCAGCGTGCGCTTTACCAGATCCACGTGCCCATTGGTCATTGGATCGAACGAACCGGGATAAATCGCGACGTTGTTCTGCGCCATGGTCGATCCAGTCCTCATTAGGGAGTTCTAATTTGCCGGTTGAAAAAAGAGAGCATAGTATCGCCGTAGCGTCGCTGATCCTGCAACACGAGAGAGGCATAACGTTCCTCGACTGGGTCTCGAACGCTGTGCTCGGCGATCAAAAGCCCAGATTCGGGCAACAAACTGCCCTGCGCAATGAGTTTCAATGTCGTTTCCAAAAGCCTTGGTCTATAGGGCGGGTCGAGGAAAATGATGTCGAAGGTTTCGTTACGCTTCGCCAGCAGCCGGACCGCTCGGGTTACGGGAGTGATCCATACTTTCGTCCGACCGACAAGATCAAGTCGCCGCAAATTCTCCCGAATGGCCTTGCCCGATTCCACCGACGAGTCGACCAAAATCGCTTTTTCTGCGCCGCGACTCAGAGCTTCGATGGTTACATTTCCAGTCCCCGCATAGAGATCCAAGACCTTGAGCCCGGAAAGATCGTGCGGAAGAATGTTAAAAAGCGCTTCTTTGACCCTTGCAGCCGTGGGACGAATCTTCTGTCCTTTGGGCGCCTTCAGGCGACGGCCTCGCGCGTTTCCCCCGATAACTCGCATGTTCGCTAAGTGATTTACGAGATTGGCACGATTGCCGCTGAGTCGCAATCCGTAGGACGCGACCTAGGAAAAATCTTCAGCCGTCCATGCGCAAGACGATCTTGCCGAATTGTTTGCCCTCTTCCATGCGCGTTTGGGCCATGGCCGCGTCTCGCAGGTGAAAAATTTGGTCGATGACCGGTTTTGTCCGGCTAAATTGCATGAAATTTAACACTTGTCTGAACTCTGCCCGAGTTCCGAAACTCGAGCCGAATATCTTTAGATGATTCCAGAAAATCCGCCGGATATCCGTCCGCGGATTGGCTCCAGCGGTTGCACCACAGGTAACTAACCGGCCCCCTCTGGCGAGGCACGCGAGACTCTGCATCCAAGTCTCGCCACCCACGCAATCCACGACAACATCGACGCCGCGCTTTGCGGTCAACTGTCGCACTTCTTTCGCGAAGTCGGCTTTGTTGTAATTAATGCCATATCTGGCGCCAAGCTCTCTAGCCCTGGCGATTTTCGTATCGCTGCTGGAGGTAACAAAAACATGAGTACCCATATGGGCGGCGACTTGCAAAGCAGCCGAACCTATTCCGCCGCCGATGCCAACAATAAGAATATGCTCGCCCGGCTTGAGTTTTGCGTTGGTCACGAGCATTCTCCAGAGAGTCAGATAGACCAGGGGAAACGCCGCGGCTTCTTCGAAGGAAAGAGCCGTGGGAATAGGGAAACAATTTCGTGCGGGAACTCGCACGTACTCAGCATAGGTCCCGTTCTCCCGTTCTCCCAGGGCGTGCAGCTGAATACACATGAACTCGCGCTCACTGATACAGAATTCGCATCGGCCGCAGCCAATCGGAGGATAGAGACATACGGCATCCCCCGTCTTCACATTTTTTACGAGCTGGCCAACTTCGGTTACAACGCCCGAACCATCTCCGCCGAGGATGTGCGGCAAGGACACCTCCGCTCCGGTGAGACCACGCCGTGTCGAGATATCGACATGATTCACCGACGCCGCTTTGAGCTTGACGATCGCTTCCTCCGAAAAAGCACCTTG
>DASQUN010000133.1:0-5891 GCA_035641275.1 Candidatus Udaeobacter sp.
GATCGATTCCAGCGACGTGCGATGCAGGTCGTCGAGTTTCGTCCACGGCAAGTCGCCTCGCTGAACTCGGTCCAGGGACGGGCGATAGGCGGCACGCCAGGCGTCCGCCAATGCCGCCCAGTCGACAGTCAGCCCTTTTCCCTTGCCCAGCTGCTCGCCTTCGGCGATCACACTGGAGCGCCAATCGACGACGGTGCCGAAAACATCAAAAGCGAGAACTCTGGGCGAAGCTGCAGATGGGTCAGTCATGGCTTCTCAAAGTCAAAGGTCGAGGATGTTCGTTGGATGATTGCCAAAAATTTTCCACCGGCTGATTTTCTCGAGCGATACTTCCGCATTGTAATCCGGTTCGCCTGAAACCGGATCGGTTCGCCGCGAGATGAGCACATTCGCTTCCGGCCAGTACGCTTGCAGCGTACCGGACTTCACCGGGGCGATCTTGATCACCCCTTTCATTTCTCCGGTTTTAGAACGGACAATGACTTGGCTGCCGTCTTGTAATTCGAGACGGGCGGCATCTTCAGGCGATATAAAGATGACGTCGCGCCTGTCGGTGCCCATCAGCTGGTCTTTGGTCCCAAAAGTCATGCTATTGAACTGCTTGCCGCGGCGCGTGGCGAGATAGAATCTCCCCTCGGCGGCCCGACGGTCCGGCGGATCGAGAGCGCTGAAGAGGGCGCGGTTGCCGGGCATGCTGGTGAACCCTTCTTTGTACAGGTAAGCGCCGCCCCACTGCAGATGGTCGCCTTCCTGTGTAAGCTTCTCGACTCCTTTATAAATCGGCATGACCCGACTCATCTCTTCACGAATACTCTGCGTATCCTGGAACGGAAACAGGAGTTCGCCATTAGGCATGCTTTTGCGACCGATGATCGCGGGGATCTCCCATTCGGGACGGGACTCCCCAATCGGATGCCCGGGAATTTCCGGCGTGAAGCGAATCCTGCGCTCCGTACTCGTGGACGTTCCGCCACCGCGTTGCTCGTAGCGCGTTTGGCCGGGCAGAATGAGCACGGCTTGTTCTGCCTCCATCAGCATGGAACTGTTGAGCACGATGTCTTGGTGGACTCGCACGGGCACCCGCGTAAGAGCTTCGGCAACGAACTTGCGATCGGGCATGGTTTCCAACAAGTTGCCGCCGATGGAATACAGAAATTTGAGTTGACCCTTATGGGCGGTATCGATCATCTGCGGCACTTTGAGTCCCGGATTCGACGATACCGGATGGCGCCAGAGGTTGGAGAAGCGTCGGGCATTTTCGTCGTTTACCGGAAAGCCTCCCGGAAATTTGTCCGGCTCAGAGCCGCACTCGCCGCCCCCCTGAACCCCGCTGTGGCCGCGGATCGGCATGATGCCGCACCGCTCGCGTCCAAGCATGCCGCGGGATAGAGCCAGATTGACGATTGCCTTCACATTGTCGACACCAAACTCATGTTGGGTGAGTCCCATGCTGTATACGAAGACGGCCGTCGGCACGGCGCCGTACAGTTGGGCGAACCGCACCATCTCGTTGCGCGTAACGCCGGATCGCTGTTCGAGCATTTCCCAGGATTGCGCGTCGAGAGAGGCTTTGAGTTGATCGAGCCCTGCGGTGTGCTCGTCGATAAATTCGTGGTCCAATTGATCCGACGCGATGAGCACTTTCATCACGCCGTTGATAAACGCGATGTCGCCGCCGACGCGTACCTGGAAGAAATCGTCCATGAGCTTGGTGCCGAACAGCGCGCTGGACGGAACCGACGGTACCCAATAGCGCTCCAGGCCGTACTCGCGCATCGGATTGACAACGACGATGCGCGTGCCTTGCTTCTTGGCGAAATGCATGTACTTGGTCGTCACGGGTTGGTTGTTGGCGAGATCGGAGCCAAAGATCACCAGCAGATCGGTGCCGATAAAATCGGACAACGAACAGGTCGGGGCGCCGACGCCCAGGGTGGCTTTCAATCCTGAGACGCTGGCCGCGTGACAGAGACGGGAAGCGAGATCAACGTTGTTGGTGCCGAGCACACGGGCGAGTTTTTGAAACACATAATAGACTTCGTTGGTGAGTCCACGGGAAGTCGCGAAAAAACCCATTTGATGTGGCGCCGTGTCGTGGATGGTCTTGGCGATGAGATCGAACGCCTCTTCCCACGAGATGCGGGAGAAGCCGCGATCTGCATTGCGCCGGATCATGGGGCAGGGAATCCGGCCGAGCAAACGAAGTCTTTCTTGATCGAATTTCTTGAGCCGACTGACGTCCCTCATGACCGACGTGTTCAGCGCGCCCATCGTGTTCAACTTGAGGAGCTTCAGCCGGGTCATGCACAGATGAACGCCGTTGAGTACGTTGTCTCGCAAGCCGTAGGGGCCGAGCGAACAGCCGTCGCAGACGCCGTGCTTTAAAATGTTCCATGCGTAGGGCAATTCGGTTCTATTTTCCCATAGCACGCCGAGCATCTCGCGGTAGTGACGCGGCTTCGTTTGGCCGACGAGCCCAAAGGGAATGAGGCGGGACAGCAGCGTATCGTTAGATTTTAGATTCGCCATGATGGTCTCGGCGATCAGTCAGCCGTACACGCAATTCGTTGAGCACGGCGTAAAATGTTTCCGGCTCACTTTTCGAGATGGCGGTCTTGTAGAGCGCGTAGCGCTCCTGGAACTTCCACTGACGCCACTCTGGCAGAGTCACGACTTTGCCATTGGTGTGGCTTTTGTCAAGGACGGGCTGTGGTACGCGATCCGGATTATCCCATAGAGAACCGCTCATTGGAGGTAATCTCTCAGCAGGGCTGGCATGATATTTCCGGCGCAGAAAGTCGACGTAAGCCGTGAAAGCTTGCTGCTCCTCCGCATTTTCGGCAGGCAAGTGGCAGATGGCTTGTCGCTCCTCGATGCTAAAAGCCAGCCAATCCTTCAGAGTGAGCTTAATCCCTGTGATGTCGAGCTTCATGCGGACGTAGAGGGGGAGTCGGCTCAATGTCGGGTAGAATTCGGCTTCATATTCGAAACGGTGAAACATAAAAAGGTGTTGCGTTTTTGTCGCAGGCGCGGTTATTTTCTCCATCGAGGGGTCAAAGGTCAACTGGCCTCGAGTAGTTCGGCAAGTTGTTAATGAGTTCATTAGTGACACCTGACATCTATTCGACCGAGGCCCGAGCCCTTCCGAGCGCGGTCAATGGGTCTGTGGCTTGTAGGCCACCTCTCCAAGGGTGGCTATTCCAACAGCCCCGACCTGAACGCCACCTTCACCTTCGTGTGTCCGCGCTCTCCATGACCCGGCCTCGGTCGCCTCGTGACACCTTACTGACGAAGTCCTTCGTAAATCGGAGGACGAGGCGAGAAAATACGGCGATTGGGGCAGGACCGAGCAGTAGCTGCCGCTCGACATCGAGAGAATGGCCGGCCACTTTCGGATGCATTGATAACACTACCAAAATGACGGAGGTTTGCTATGGCCGCAGGGTATTCGAAACTCTATCTGCCTCTGAGTAAGGTCAAGGAAAAGGAATTTTTATCGCGCCCAATGGGCTGTAAAGGGGTCGGCTTCAGCTTTGTTCGCTACAAACCCGGCGAAGGCGCGACGTACGTCCACCGTCACAAGGTACAGGAAGAGGTATTCATTGCGTTGAAAGGGACAGGATCGATCATTCTTGACGGCAAGCGCATTTCCATGCCCGAAGGAACTATCGTGCGCGTTGGGCCGAAGGTCTATCGGGCTCTGGGCAACGACTCCAACAGCGATGTGATCTATATGATTTTAGGCGCCGTTCCGCCGAAAAAATTTCCTTTGGGCGGCAGGACGCTGCTTGGGGACGGGATTCCAGATCGCAACAAAGTTCCGCGCTGGAAGCGATACGTTAATCCAGCTGCAAAGAAAGTGCATCGTGGGAGTGGTGGACGTCCAACGGCGAAGGGTCGCAACGATGGAACATCGCCTAGTCCTATTGATTACCAGGGTAACGCCCAGGGACAATCTTGATCATGGGCCGTGTGTTTATTCTCGAACAGGAACCGGTATGCAGTTAGATCCGCGACGGACTGGGAGCCCACCTCAACGCATCGAGCCAACAGGATTTTTCAGCGGGATTAAAATCCGTCCCATCATCGTTGGTGTTGTGGTCGATTACATCGCTACATATGCAGGAATGTACGCCTATTTTTTCGGGTACTTGGCGAAGGAATTGTCGAAGGAGGGTGAAATCTCCAGCGACACCATCGCGGAGTATATGATGACCACCGAGGGCCTTTTGATCGGCTTTGCAATCGGCGCGCTGGGCACGGCGATCGGCGGCTTCGTCGCAGCGCGAAAAGCTGGACAGCTGGAGATCAAACACGGCGGGCTAGTGGGTTTTTGCTCGCTTATTATTTCCTTCATCGAAGGCGCAATGAGGGAGGAAGGCGTTCCCTTGCCAGACTGGTTTCGATTGCTTTCAGTTTTGGCAATTGTTCCTGCCGGGATGTTGGGAGGCTATGTCGCGGAGATGTTCAAAGGGATCGGTGGAAGCTATCGAGCGAGCAATGACAAGTGGCCGCGGACTTAACCAGACGTTATCTCGCTGAAGTTGCCCTCCGGCATGCAGGCCATGAAGATGCGGCGTAGGATTGCAGGTTAGTAATGGCGAGAATCGCAATCGACGATTTCGGTGACAAAGAAATTGGGCGCGTCTACTTCGCGGCGAGGCTCACGGAAGCGGAACTCGTTGAAGGTGAACTAAGCAAGCATAACATCGACTATGCAGTCGAAGTAGAGCCATACGTTGCAACGGCTGTCTTTTGGATATCCGAGTACAAAGGGGCAGCCTTCTACGTGATCTCGGGACAGCTCGATTTTTGTCGTCGAGTTCTGCACGAGGCGGGACTGACCACCGGTTTGCTGGAAGAAGAATTTCAGTAACCATGGAGATGATTTTATACCGGCGGGCGGGCCCCGACGATTACCCGGCCATTCTTCGGATTCAATCCGCCAACTATATCGCGAATCTCTCGGAAGAAGACCGCAAAAAAGGTTTTCTATCTGCGGAGTTTACATCCGAGCAGGTTGCGGCGATGGCTGAAGATCTCGGGACGATGCTTGCCATTGTTGAGAACAACGTTGCCGGCTTTCTTTGCGCTTTTCGCAAGGAGTTCAACCACGGCTCGCCCGTCATTGAGAAAATGCTGGAGTCGTACGACCGTGTATGCTTCGAAGGCCAGTCTCTGAGCTCGTACAACGATTATATCTACGGCCCGGTTTGTATCGATCGTGATTATCGCGGTAAAGGATTGCTGCGAGGCCTATATGAAGCTCAGAAGAGAGATCTCGCCGGCCAATTTGACATCGGCGTCGCTTTCGTCGCGCGGAACAATGCGCATTCTTTGCGGGCGCATGTCGCGGGACTGAGGATGACTGAAGTCGGTGACTTCGAAGTGAAAGGCAACCCCTATGTGATTTTGGTCTTTCGATTGTCGGCGAGATCAAGGGAGTGAGAGGGCGATCGAATCATTTGATCTTCCACCGAGACTTGCAGATTCGGGCTCACTTCCATAGAATCGACTCAGTTTTCCCAAGCTGCGACCGCGAGTGCAAAACCCAAGAGGAAAGGAAGATTAGCCATGGATGCCGATGCCAAAAAAACTGCGTTGCGGATGATTCCTTACGGCCTGTATGTTCTCACGGCTGAAGGAAAGGACGGTAAGGTTGCCGCATCGACGGTAAACTGGGTAACGCAATCCGCTTTTCAGCCGCCGCTGGTCGTGGTCGGCGTGAAGGCGGATTCCGGTGCTCACGCCATGATCAAAGAATCCAAGACCTTTGCGCTGAATATTCTTGGAAAAGATCAGAAGGGACAAGCGTTCACCTTTTTCAAGCCGCTCGAGCGCGAAGGCAATACGATCGGTGGCGAGCCCTTTCGAAAAGGCGCCTTGGGGGC
>DASQUN010000134.1:0-3801 GCA_035641275.1 Candidatus Udaeobacter sp.
TTACCCTTAGGACCGTTTCGCTGCGGGCTTTTATTTAAATCCTTCGAGGCCGGCTTTGGCCACTTGCTCGTCTTGGTCCGAAGTGACGCCACTCACACCGATGCCACCGATAACCTTACCGCCTACAATGATGGGCAGCCCGCCCGTAATCGGCGTCGCGACGGGTATACCCAAAAACGATACGCGGCCTTTGTTGACCGTATCTTCCATGGCCCGCGTCGAGCGACGGAACATCGCGGCGCTTCGTGCTTTCTCAATCGCGATCACCGGGCTCGCGCTCTGCGTATCGTCCATGCGCTCGTAGTAGACTAACGAGCCATGGTTGTCGACGATCGCAATGGCTACGTTCCAGCTGTTTTTCTGCGCCTCGGCGAGCGCTGCATTTGCGACTTTCTTCGCATTCGCGAGGGTGATTTCCTGCCCGTAAGACGGCCTCTCCTGCGCCGATGCCGTCGTGCCGAACAGAGCGAACATCAAGATGCTTGATATCTGCATGACTGTTTTTAGTGGACACATGGCGGACTCCTCTGCTCAATGATGAAAGCGCCTATTAGCATAAGTCCAGTCAAATTCTCAAGCGAAAGATCGTGCGTAACCGATATATAACAAGGGCAGACCGATGAAGAGGCGACAGGCATCAGCGCAAAGGGGTAAGTTAACCGGGCTTCCAAATCAGTGGCCGCGACGCATTGCCGTAACCAAACGTCCGCTAATCGATCGGTAAGTCTATTGGACTAGCTTACGAAACGTCTCGTTTACTTCGGCTTCTCTTTGGCCGAGATCGATGTCACTCATGAGCAGGTTGTGTTGCTTGAGAATCTTTCCGTACTTGGATTCCACGTCGTCTCGAATCGGCACCCGGCCGTAGTGGTTAATAACTTCCTGACCCTCCTTCGATAGAAGCCATTCGATAAAAAGTTTCGCGGAGTAGGGATGCGGTGGCTGGGACGGCAAGGAAACGGCAACGGTGTAGGTGATGACCGGTTCGAGACCAACCCAATCGACGGGCGCGCCCTTAATCTTCATATCTTCCACCGAATATTCATAGACTCCCGCCGCGATGGGAAACTCGCCGGCGGCAAGCAATTGCAATGCAAGTGTGTTCCCGCCCCGCACAGTCGGCTTCTGCGCGGCGAGTTTTTCCATGAACGGGAGGCCCTTTAATTTCAGCAACATGGCAAACCACTCGATCTTGTTCGAGTCGATTGCTATGGCAGTCTTGCATCAGCGTTTAAAAGATCCTCATACCTTTTCGGAGCCTCTGTCCGTTTTACCTGGCGGCTATTGAAGCCCAAAAGCGTGCCGCTGGCATAGACGGACGTCCAAAAGCCCTCCGGGTCCTTGTAGTGGCTTGGCAATACCGATGCTTCGTTTGGAATGTAGCGGCTCAAGGCGGCCCGTTTCTTCAAGATGTGCGTCTCAATCACGCTCATGTGGATGAGATCGGCGATGTGTTGTTTGGCTCGTTCCTCCAGTAATATCTTGCTGACCAGCTTCTGTTTGCCAGTGCGAAAGAATTCGGTCTTGACGAACGGGTATCTCTTATTGAAAGCGGTAAAATACATCTCAAGCTGCCGAGCGGTGGCAGAGGCATAAACCACGAGCTTGCCCTCCTTCTTGGCGCCGGCGATGAGTTGTCCTTGGGTTTCCGCCGAGGAGTTGCTGTGCAAGGTCAGATATGTGGCGATGGCGAGGGTTGCGAAGATGACCGATCTCAGGGCCTCCGTGTGGCAAACTATTCAAGTTGAGATCGTTCTGTCAACTGCGAAGGAAATCGAGGCGCGCAAGTAACTGAGGCCTGAAAAGAATAGGACGGCTTTTATCTCGGCTCCATCGGCGGGCCGGCGGCTGTCCTCGTCAAAGAGAAGGTAAAAAAGGGGGTGGAGCTGCTGGAATATCCCGAGCTTGGCATGGGAGCGATCTGGAAAATCGAGGCGGAGGATTTTGCGGCGGTTATCTTAGTGGACGATACGGGACGACTTCTGCCGACAAATCTGCACCTAATCAAAAAACTCGCAGCGCGCATGCTCTGCGCCTCACGTCTATAGGAAGCTTTCCAACTCAAAACGATCCTGGTTGAGAAACTGTCCCTCGATCCGAACATGATCGCCTTCACGCAGGCGATTGAAGCGATCACCAACCGAGCGCGGCGCGTTGGACGGAAGTGAAACGACAACCATCCGATTGCTCCGATCCCGCATTGCAAAAGTTCTCGATCCCGGGCACGTCCCTCTGAGGATCGCTTCTCCTATTTGACGTTTAACCAAGGGCAGAGTTATCTTGCGGTGAAAGCTAAACATGTCTAAAACGAGCCGGAGGTGTAAGTCATGCCGACCATCGATGCCGATGCGCACGTGATTGAGAGCGAGCAGACTTGGGCTTACATCGAGAGAGATGAATTATGCCCACTACTGGTGACGCCAAGCGGTGGCCGCCGGCAATACTGGCTGATTGACGGCCGGGTGTTCCATCGCGGCGTGAATGTAAACCGTGAGCTGCCTGAAGCGATCCGCGAGATGCGCGATGTTGCCGGCCGTCTGAGACACATGGACGAACTCGGCATCGACGTGCAGGTGCTTTACCCGTCGTTGTTTCTGCGACCGTTGACCTCCAAGCCGGAGGTGGAGGAGGCGATTTGCCACAGTTACAACCAATGGCTCATCGATATCTGCAGTAAGGCGGAAGGCCGGTTGCGCTGGGTGGCGACGGTTCCCATGATGAATATCGAAAGCGCCGTCGCCGAGGCGCGTTTCGCCAAGGCGAATGGCGCCTGCGGAATTTTCAGCCGCGGCTTGATTGATGACAAACGTTTAAGCAACCCTTTTTTCTTCCCGCTCTATGAGGAGGCCGAGCGACTCGACCTTCCGATTTGCGTTCATGCCTCGACGGGCAACTTCGACTGGGTCCAGTTGTTCGAAGGAGAAAGTGGATTTGCGCGCTTCAAAGTGCCGGTGCTCTCCGCCTTCCACTCTATCGTCCACGACGGCATCCCGCAGAAGTTCCCTAAGTTACGCTTTGGTTTTATCGAAGTCAGGGCCCAGTGGATTCCCTACATGGCCATCGAGTTGGCGCGGCGGTTTGAACGCGACAGCCGGAAGAACACGCAAAGCATCATCCGTGACAATCACATCTACGTGACCTGTCAGACGGACGATGATTTGCCGTACGTCCTAAAATACTCCGGTGAAGACAACATCGTGATCGGCTCCGACTATGGCCATGCCGACACGTCGGCGGAAATTGAGGCACTGCGGAAACTGAAGCAACAAGGCGAGGTCGAGCCGCGCGTCATCGACAAAATTCTTTATGACAACGCCAAAGCGCTATACGGGCTATAGTTTCACATTCCGGGTTTCGGGTTTCGAGTTAAGGCAACATTCAAGACACGCGGCTCGAAGGACAGCGTCGCGCGTGTTCGCATGCGGCACGGCGCTTCTCGGACATCTTTTCGTTTCACTGTTGTTCTTTGGCTCGCTTGGCGCTCAAGAGAAGATCAGGATTGCGCCGTCATCCCCGGGACTCTCCGCCTGGCCGGTTCATCTGGCGGCCAAAGAGAAGTTTTTTGCCCGGGAAGGGCTTGACGCTGAGATCATCGTGATGCGCACCAACGTCGGTATCGCGGCCTTGGTCACCGGCAGCACCGACTTTACCACCGCGGGCGGCTCCGCCATGCGCGCCGCAGTCAACGGCGCGCCGTTGAAAATGGTTCTCAACACCAACAAGAAGGCCGATCTTTGGATACTCTCACAAAAAAATTTTCAACGGATCGAAGAGCTCCGCGGCAAGATGATCGGCGTCGGC
>DASQUN010000135.1:0-2825 GCA_035641275.1 Candidatus Udaeobacter sp.
TGCCTACAGCTGCGCTAAAGCCGCATGCCTCGCACTCAATTTCTGCGCGTGTTATCTCAGGAACGAAGATCTCCTGAAGAAGACCTGCGGCAGCGTTGCCGTCCAACACGAGGTCCGAGACATTTTCAGTCATGGCACTTATCCTCCTGAAGGTCCGAAGCGTTCCGTTTTGACGGTGAGAGGGTCATGTCCAAGTTCCACCAGAAACCTGGAGACGTCCTCGACAAAAGGAGTGGACCCACAAACATAAATTTTCGGGTTTTGCTTGGGCGGAAAGCCCGCCTCAGCAAGCAGCGCTTTATCAATTCTTCCCCGATGGCCCATCCACCTCTCCGGCTGTTTGCGGGTCAACGTGTTGACAACGCGCAAATCAGGATCGCGCCGCGCCATCATATCGAGTTCCTCTCGATAGATCACGTCTTCCAGACTTCTGGATGAATACAGCAATAAGGCGGGAGCGCGAACCTTCCGCCTAGCGCGGTGACGGAGCATCGCCATCAGGGGTACAATGCCCGATCCGCCTGCTATGAGCCATAGAGGGCCGCGCGTCGCGACCGTCCAAACGAAATAGCCGCCGATAGGCCCCCGCAGTTCGAATTGGTCGCCGGCACGAAGATCGTCGACCAGATATGGAGAAACCTCGCCATTATCCACGCGCTCCACAGTCAAAGTGAGCAATTCATCTTCGGGGGGCGAAGCGATCGAATAGCTGCGCTGCGCCTGGTAGCCGTCTTCAGCCGTGAGACGGATATCGACATGCTGGCCCGGCAGGTGTCCCTGCCAATTGGTTACGTGCAGCATAAGGCTCTTCACCCGATAAGTTTCGATGACGATTTCACGCACTTGAGCCAGCTGCCACTCAAGTCGCCGCACGGGCCGGGCCGCTGTCTCAGTCACCGTCATATCGTTGCTCTTTCCAGGCGTCGCCGTAATTATGGTAACCTAATGACTCCCAGAAGCCGCGCTGATCCTGTTCCATAAAGCGGACTCGCCGGACCCATTTGGCACTTTTCCAAAAATAGAGATGCGGCACGAGCAGCCGAGCTGGACCACCATGCACTGGTGGAATCGGCAAGCCCTCATACCGGGTCGCTATCATCCCCTTGCCCCCAATGAGATCCGCGACCGGGATGTTTGTTGTGTAACCGCCGTCGCAATGAGCCATGATGTAAGGTGCGGGCGGCTCCGCGAGCCCCACCGTCTTGAATAAATCGTCAAATGTCACACCTTGCCATGTTGTATCGAGCTTCGACCATTTCGTGACGCAGTGAATGTCTGTTTTGATCGTGGTCCGAGGGAGAGTGTCGAACTCTGCCCAGTTCCATTTTCCGAGCAGCGACGCGCCAAGCTGAAGAACGAAATTCCAGTTTTCAAGCTTGATTTGCGGCGTCGGTCCGGCTGAAAGAACCGGGAAATCCGTCGTTACATACTGTCCGGGCGGTACACGGTTTTTCTGGTTGTGCTCCTGCCGCCTCGACCTGAAGCCGCGTGAAATTGGGGTCTCGTCCATGGACTCATGCCTTTCCTTGTGGAGCTGCCTGTCATACGAAAATTTCGCACTGTTGCGCGTGCCCATCCTGGCGGTAGTCACGACGCTTATCGGCTGTTGCTTTCAGCCCGATTGTCCTCGAAGCGCTTCTTAATGGTGCCCGAGGACTCGGCGGCTGCGAGGATGCCACGACCCGGCGCAACCATCGGCTCCGCGACGTTATTGAGCTCGGCTAGGGTCATCGCACTCTCCTTCACTCTGTTCTCGAGACCTGCTCGATTCCTGTTGTTTGGGGAATGGGCAAAGACTGGTCGAGAGCCAGGACCGAGACCGTATCGCCGTTCGCCAGAGACATTCCGTGTTGGGTTCTTCTGTCTGCGGTGATTTGCGGTTTCACCGCCGCCCGTCCCGCGGCTGTCCCCCAGGGCACCCCTGCGGCGCTCCCCTCCCCCATCCTGAGACGCCTATCCCGCCCCAGCGCCAGTGGCGCTGCCCCGCGCTCCGCCTGGCCGGGGGCCGCTCCGGCGGGGCGGCGCGCACATGCCATGTGCCTTGCCTATCCGCGCTGGGATCGCTCTGCCGGACAGAGGTGAGCTTCACCTCCGGAGACTACGTCGGCTTCGGAACCCAAGAATTGCACCAGCCCTGTGCGTTTACGAGGCCGTCGGTGAAGAGTGCACACTTACCCCACTCGCCCGGCTGACCTTCAAGTTTCTTTCCGCCCTCGCTGAAGAGCACGCAGTTATTACAAAACTGCTTCGCTCCGTCCGCGCCAGCACGCTTCGGGAATTTCGTTGTATCGACCTTTGTCGCATCGTGTATGTACCCAAGCGCGGCGGCCGCTGGGAGTGCCGGGTCGAGTGGCTTGGCCGGCGTCGCTTGCGCCCGCGCTTCGGACACCAATTGGCCAAGGATCGGAAGAGCGGTCACTACTACCGCGCCACGTTTCAAGAACTCTCTTCGGCCAAACCAAGAAGTTGCAGAACTCATCGGACCTCCTTTAATCGTACCGACCAAAAACTCGCCGCAGTAATTGGGTGTTTGGGAGCAACCGAACACAAAACCGGGTTAAGAAAAGCATTGGATCCTAAAATCCCGAATCACCTAGCTTTTTGATACCTCCCAACCACAGACAACAATCGCTCCCGGCCAGCTCTGACCCAGAACCTGCGTACTGGCCTAGAAACCAAAAATCAACAACTTAGAAGCGAACTCCGAGCCTCGTGCGGCTCTTAAGCCGGTTCTCTGTTCCATTGCTCCTCAACACCTGAATATGTCGCGAGTCAGGATGAATGACGACAGGCCGAGGTGTGGCGATGCCGGTAGGCAAGGCCCA
>DASQUN010000136.1:0-3247 GCA_035641275.1 Candidatus Udaeobacter sp.
GTGAACCGACCCATCCTTTCGGCGCCAAAGGATGTTCGGAGATTTCCTATGTCGGCGTCGCGCCAGCCATTGCCAACGCGATCTTCCATGCGACCGGCGCTCGCGTAACCGAGCTGCCGATGACCCCGGACGTTGTTCTAAAAGCGCTTGAGGACGCAAAGGAGAGCGGGGATTGATCAACTTCAAGCACATCGATGCCGTTTCCACGGAACACGCGCTATCGGCGCTCGCCCAACACGGCGAGGGGTCGCGGGTCTTGGCAGGAGGCCAAGACCTGCTGTTTCGAATCAAGAAGTACATCGTGAAGCCGGACTGCGTAGTCAATATCAAAACCATTCCCGGTTTGAATTACATTCGCTCGAATCCGGAGGAAAACCTTCGAATCGGCGCGCTCACGACGCTGGCGCAGATCGCCCAATCGAGCCAGCTCAGGCAGAATTACACGGTCTTGGCCGAGGCGGCGGGACTGGTCGCATCGCCGCAAATTCGTAATATGGGAACCTTGGGCGGAAACATCTGCCAAGACGTTTGGTGTTGGTATCTTCAGGACGGATTTTCCTGTTGGAAATCGGGCGGAAAATTTTGTGACCTGGCGGGCGGCGACAGCCGATATTACGGCAGCATTATGGGAGGCCATCTCTGTCTTTCCAATCATCCCTCCGATACGGCGGTGGCGCTGGCGGCGCTGGACGCGCGAATTCACATCGCCTCGTCGCGCGGTCGGCGCGTGAGCGCGATCTCTGAGTTTCTCCCCGGCCACACCTGGATCGATGGCCGGCTGCAATCGCACGCGCTGCCATCGGACGAGATCGTAACGGATATCGAAATTCCGTTTCGTCCAAACCGCAGCGCTTACGTCAAGTTCGCCCTTAGAAAGTCATGGGACTTCGCCATCGCCAGCGTGGCGGTTAGCGCGGTGATTCGGAACGGCATCTGGAAAGACGCGAGAATCGTTTTGGGAGGCGTCGCCACCTCGCCCTACAGAAGCCAGGCGGCCGAGACTCTTGTGCGGAACAAGCCCCTCAACGAGGCGCTCGCGGCCGCAGCGGCCGACGCGGCTCTTCAGCATGCGAAGCCGCTCAAGATGAACAGTTACAAGGTCGAGTTGAGTAAAACTCTGGTGCGGCGCGCCTTGTTGTCGCTGCGCCATTAGCGGCCAGAATCTTTGCATGGAGTAGCGGAAATGGCGATAAAGGATTTGCGCGAATGGATCGATAATTTAGCGGAGCGAAGAGATCTAAAGCGCATCAAAGCCGAGGTCAACTGGGACGAGGAAATCGGCGCGATCACGAGGGAAGTTGCCAGCCAATATGGTCCTTCGCTGCTGTTCGAGAACATCAAAGACCATCGCGACACGCTTTGCCGACGACTGTTCACCAATGGAACCGGCACCCAACAAAAGGTTTGCCGGCTTCTCGCAGTCTCTGAAGAGACCTCTTACCGCGAGTTGGTAAACATCTTCAAAGATCGTTTCTCGAAGCCGGTTAAGCCGCTCACCGTGCGCAGCGGGCCAGTCAAGGAGCATATCCTCAAGAGCGATGCGGTCGATCTGTTCCAGTTTCCGGTTCCCAAATGGAATCCGCACGACGGCGGCCGTTTCATCATGACCTCTGCGAGTGTCGTTACCCGCGATCCGGACACCGGCCTCCTGAACGCCGGGACCTATCGCGGCATGCTCGCCAAAAAAAATACCATTGGTGTTTTGCTGGCGATGACGCAAGGATGGGGCAAACACTTCAGCAAGTACAAAAATCGCGGTCAGGAGATGCCGGTCGCGGTCGTCATCGGTTGGGATCAGACGCTGTTTATCGCGGCTTCGACGCCGGTGAATTACCCCGAATATGACATGGCCGGCGCACTAAGGGGCGCGCCCGTAGAGCTGGTGCAATGCGAAACCAGCGATCTTTTGGTTCCCGCTTCGGCTGAAATTGTTCTTGAAGGATTCATTTCCCCGGATCCGAAGACTTTCGAACCGGAAGGGCCGTTCAGCGAATACCCTGGCTACTACGCCGGTCGCAAGACGCCCAAGCACGCGATTCGTGTCGAGTGCATCACCCATCGGGACGATCCGATTTTTCACGGTTGTCTGACCGGCTCGAGCCCGGGCCGAACCAACGAGGGCACGACTTGGACTCCGGCAACGTTTTCTGCGATGGCTTGGCAGTATCTCGAGGAGGCGGGGGTTCCTAATGTCACCGGTGTATGGCGCGGTAAATGGCCCGAGCTCTTACGGGTGCAGATTCGCAAAAGCCATCGCGGCCATGCCCAGCAGGTAGCCGCTGCCCTGTGGGGTTGCCATCTCGCAAACTATGCAGGGAAGCACCTCATCGTCGTCGACGACGATATCGATATTCATGATTGGGAAGCGATCGAGTGGGCGCTTTGTTACCGGCTCAATGCGGGTCTTGGCGATATCACGATGTTTCCGGGCACTTCGGGCTCTATGCTCGATCCCAGCGTGCCCCTGGAAGAGCGGGATTCGATCAAGTATGGACACGGCAAATGGACCCGCGTGTTGATCGACGCCACGATTAATTGGGAGCTTGAGCCGCAAGAACAATACGGCGGAAGTCGCTACCCCCCGCTCGGTACGGCGATCTCGCCGGAGATGGCGGAGCTGCTCAAGCGCAGGTGGAAAGAGTACGGTTTTTAAAAGCGCGTTTCGGATCAAAATGGCTGAGGCACTCAAAAGGAGGTGGAAATATTATATGGATGCTAATGTGAGACGTGTCGGGATCGCCAGAGTAAAGGCAAAGACCTACTACGAGCGCTGGATGGACCAGGAGGGCATTCCGATTGTGGAGGGATTTGGCGTCAGGGACGTTCGACGGATTTCACTTAAGCCCTGGGCTCGGCTCCGCTGCGACGGCGCTTTTCTGCAGCTCCGGGGCCTCGAGGGCATCACCGGGGTCTACGTCGGTAGAGTCGCTCCCGGGACGATGACCGAACCCGAGAAGCATCTGTACGAAAAAGTCGTTTACATCGCTCAAGGCGAGGGCGTGGCGGAATTCCAGCAGCGCGGACGCGTGCCGCAGTCGATTAGTTGGAAGGCTGGAAGCCTTTTTTCGCCGCCGTTGAATGCGACCCATCGGCTCATCAATCACTCCAAAAACCCTGCTATCTTTGTTGCGGTGACCACGGCGCCGATGATTCTAGACCACTTCCACAACGAAAAATTTGTTTTTAACAGCGACTTTACATTTTCGGACCGTTATGATGGGGAAGGCGATTATTTCAATGTAGGCGA
>DASQUN010000137.1:0-4749 GCA_035641275.1 Candidatus Udaeobacter sp.
GCGGCAAACGAGCTTAAACTCGTTTCACGAGAAAAACAAAGCAATGGCCGATAGCAAGAAATCCGACCCGAACCGTCTGCGAGAACGGCTGATCTTTGCCTTCAGTCAAGCGGAGGATACGGTTTACGTTGGGCTCGGGCTGCTGCTTGCGATTGTCGCGCTCACGCTTCTAGTTACGGAGATGATTGATTTCGGACATTATCTCATAGGCGGGACTTTGTCGGAGAATATTATCTCTTTGCTCGACCGAATCTTGCTTATCGTCATATTCGCGGAACTCTTGTATACCGTGCAAGTTTCTTTCCGCCAGCACGTGCTCCAGCCCGAACCCTTTGTGGTTGTCGGAATGATTGCAGTTACCAGGCGGATTCTCGTACTGACCGCCGAAATGGCAAAGCTAGTGAAAGAGAATGAAACATTATTTCGCAACGCAATGATAGAGCTGGCCTTGCTCACGGTTCTAATTATCTCGTTGGTGTTTTGTTTGCGCATGTTAAGGCAACGAGAGTGATTCCGCTCCAGTAGAGCGGATTCTGACTTCATCGGGACCGGAGTCAGATGCTGTCCAGGAGTCTGCATACCAGTCGCTAGGTGAAGTTACCCAAGGGTGACGGGAAAACTGCACAAAGCAAGAAATTTGATGAAGCAATTCCCTTCAAGAGTGGGCAAATCAGACAAAATTCTCTGAAACACCATAAGGTCAGCGGCTACTTGACAAGCGTCAGATATTCGTCTTATGGATGGTCATAAGGTTTTATCCTTCCTTAAATTGGAGGTGCGTCCATGGAAGTATCCAGACGTGACTTTCTCCGATTGTCTGTTGGCGCAGCCAGTGGGACGGCCCTCGCTGGTCTGGTCGGCTCCGGGGTTAATCTCGGGCCGGTCGTCGCGCAAGCCCAAGAGCTCCGAATCAAGAATGCCAAGGTGACCCCCAGCCTCTGCCCCTATTGCTCGGTGGGCTGCGCCACACTGGTCCATACGGTGGACGGCAAGATCGTCAACATCGAAGGCGACCCGCGCAGCCCCCACAACGAGGGGACGCTCTGTCCCAAAGGTGCGGCAATATTCCAGCTGCACGTAAACCCCAACCGTCCGACCCAGGTCTTGCACCGGGCCGCCGGCGCCGCCGACTGGGAAGTTTGGGATCTGGAGCGCGCGATGAACCGGATCGCCGAGCTGACGAAGAAGACGCGCGACGAGACCTTCATCGAAAAGCTGTCCAACGACAAGCTAGTCAACATGACGCCCGCGATCTTCGCGTTGGGCGGCGCCACGCTCGAGGTCGAGTTCAATCACATCTGCCAGAAACTCATGCGCGGCCTCGGCATTGTGGCGATAGAAAACCAGGCGCGGATATGACACAGCTCTAGCGTCCCCGGTCTGGGGACACGATTCGGCCGCGGCGCAGCAACCCTTTATCCCCGGAGCATGGCCGACTCCGACTGCATCGTCGTCATGGGCTCCAACATGGCGGAGAACCATCCGGTCGCCTTCCGCTGGCCGATGAAGGCCAAGGTCGAGCACGGCGCCAAGATCATTCACGTCGATCCGCGCTTCACCCGCACCAGCGCAGTTGCCGATATTTACGCTCCGGTGCGCGCCGGCTCGGATATCGCCTTTTTGGGCGGCGTCATCAACTACGTCATCAACAGCGAGAAGTGGAACAAGGACCCGTTCTTCAAGAAATTTGTCGTGAGCTATACGAATGCCGCGACGATTATCAACGAGGACTTTAAGGACGCCGAAGATTTAGACGGAGTTTTTTCCGGCCTCGCGCCGGCGAAGGGCGACGTACCCGAATGGCCGTTCAACGGCGCTATCAATCAGTACGACGGCGCGACCTGGCAATACGCCCGGGAGAAGTCCGGGGCGGCGGCCGCAAAGCCTGAACTCAAACCGGGCGAAGGATTCGCGCCGCTCGTAGCGTCGTTGGTCCGGCCGCCGGTGCTGAAAGACGAAACGCTCCAGAATCCGCGCTGCGTATTTCAGATCGTCAAGCGGCATTTCGCCCGCTACACGCCGGAGATAGTCGAGAGGGCCACCGGCTGCCCCAAAGAAACTTTTCTCAAAGTCGCCGAGACCATTCTCGCCAATTCCGGCGCGGACCGGACGACCTCTTTCGCCTACGCCGTCGCCTGGACGCAGCACACCTACGGAGTTCAAATCATCGGCGCCTGCGCGCTGCTGCAACTTTTGCTCGGCAATATCGGCCGGCCGGGGGCGGGCGTCATGGCGCTGCGCGGCCACGCCTCCATCCAGGGCTCGACGGACGTTCCTACGCTCTACCACTCGATCCAGGGTTATATGTCGGCGCCGAGCGCCCTCAGGAAGCACGATACGCTTCAGGAATACATTGCGGCGGAGCTACTACCGACGGGCTGGTGGGGCAACATGCCGAAGTACATGGTGTCCTACCTCAAATCCATGTATGGCGAAGCGGCCACCAAAGACAACCAGTTCGGCTACGACTGGCACCCGAAGATTCTCGGCGATCATTCGCACATGGCGATGTTCGTGGCGATGAACGCCGGCAAGGTGAAGGGAATGTTTTGCGTCGGGCAGAATCCGGCCACGTCGCTCAACGCCAAGCTGGACCGTGCGGCGCTCAGGAAGCTCGAATGGCTGGTCGTGAAAGACAACTGGCTCACAGAGACAGCCACTTTCTGGAGGAATGCGCCCGAGGTCAAGAACGGCGAGGTCAAGACGGCCGACATCAAGACCGAGGTCTTTTACCTGCCCGCCACGCAGGTCGCCGAGATCGAGGGCACGTTCACCAATACGCAGCGCCTGCTGCAATTTCATCACAAGGCCGCCGAGGCGCCCGGCGATTGCCGGTCCGATACCTTGTTCTACTACGATCTCGGCAAGCGGCTTAAGCAGCTCTACGCCAATTCCACACTGCCGCGCGATCAGGGGTGGAAAAACGTGACGTGGGACTACGAGCACGAGGATGCGAACGAGCGCAAGAGGGGCGAGCCTTCTGCGCTGAAGATTCTGAAAGAGATCAACGGCTTCTTTACAGACGATCCTAACCGCCACTGCGTCGGTTTCGGCGAGCTCAAAGACGACGGCTCGACGACCTGCGCGTCGTGGATCTACTCT
The DNA here is from genome assembly GCA_035641275.1 of Candidatus Udaeobacter sp. Classification (GTDB taxonomy): domain Bacteria; phylum Desulfobacterota; class Binatia; order UBA9968; family UBA9968; genus DASQUN01. Next base: position 3,103 of record DASQUN010000137.1, read on the forward strand.
GGTGTCTACCCCGCGGTAGGGAAGCTTCTGGCCGACAGGCGCACGCCCGACCCGCCAGGCAAACCCGGCGCTCAATTGCAGTGGGGTTGGGCATGGCCGGCGAACCGGCGAGTGATGTATAACCGCGCGTCCGCCGATCCCGACGGGAAACCGTGGAGCGAAAAGAAGAAGTGGGTTTGGTGGGATGCGGAGGCAAAAAAATGGGTCGGCTACGATGTACCGGACTACATCGCAGCGAAACCGCCTACCGACAAAGCGAAACCCGGAGCGGCCGGCATGGATGCGCTCCCGGGAACCGCGCCGTTTATCATGCGGCCCGACGGTCTGGGTTGGCTCTACGTGCCAGGAGGCCTTGTCGATGGCCCGCTGCCGACGCACTACGAGCCGGTCGAGTCGCCGGTCAACAATTTGCTCTACAAACAACAGACGAGTCCGGTCTATAAGCATTGGAAGGATGCCGCCAACGAGCTGGCCAAGATGGGCGACCCCAAGTTCCCATACGTGATCACGACGTACCGTCTGACCGAGCACTACCTGGCGGGCGCCATGAGCCGCTGGCTGCCGTGGCTCACCGAGCTGCAACCCGAGCTGTTCGTTGAGATCAGCCCCGAGCTGGCGCAGGAGAAGGGCATCAAGAATCTCGACTGGTGCAAGATCTCCAGCCCGCGCACGGTGATCCGCGCCAAGGCTCTGGTCACGCGCCGGATGCAGCCGTTCAAGATCGACGGCAAAGTGATTCACCAGGTCGGCATGCCCTGGCACTGGGGTTATGAAGGCTTAAGCACGGGAGACGTGGTCAACGAGTTGACGTCTCTCATCGCCGATCCGAACGTTTCGATGCACGAGGGAAAAGCGTTCGTTTGTAATGTGGAAAAGGCCTGAGGGAAAAATTTGAGGATGGAGGATAGAAGATGGAGGATGGACGATGGAGCATTGACGATAGCGATCCTCGATCCTCCATCCTCTATCTTCGGCTTCAACGGAAGAAGTAAATTTGGAGGTTCTCATGGCTGAGCCAATGGGATTTTACACAGACACCACGGTCTGCATCGGCTGCAAAGCGTGCGAAGTCGCATGCAAGGAATGGAACCAACTCCCCAGCACCAACGGCGGAGTGAACACATTGAGCGGCGACAGCTACGACAACACGCGCCGACTCGACGGAATTCATTGGCGTCATGTGAAGTTCATCGAGCAGTTCACGGAAGACCGCAAGGATGGCCGTTGGCTCTTGATGAGCGACGTGTGCAAGCATTGCGTTCAGGCGCCTTGCCTTGAAGTTTGTCCGACGGGCGCGATCGTTCGGACCGAGTTTGACACCGTCGTCATTCAATCGGACACCTGCAATGGCTGCCGAGACTGTATTGCGGCTTGCCCGTTTGGTGTCATTGAAGTTAACCCGGCCTCGGGGACCGCGCAGAAGTGCACCCTCTGCTATGATCGGCTGCAGGGCGGCATGGAGCCGGCCTGCTCCCAGGCCTGCCCGACCCAGTCGATCCAGTTCGGAACCATTAGCCAGCTGCGCGACCGAGCCCAGAAGCGAGTCGAGCAACTGCATCAGGCCGGCGAGAAGAGAGCGTACCTTTACGGCGCCGATGACAAGATGCTCGGCGGGCTCAACTCATTTTACTTGCTGGTGGACAAGCC
>DASQUN010000138.1:0-5958 GCA_035641275.1 Candidatus Udaeobacter sp.
TCGGCGCCAAATAGTTCCTTGGCACGCGCGATCGCTAGGGACTCGACGTCATCGACGAATTCACAGCCGCCATAATATCGTTTGCCCGGGTAACCCTCTGCATACTTATTCGTCATCACGCAACCTTGAGCTTCCAACACCGCTTCACTCACCACATTTTCTGAGGCGATCAGCTCGAGGTTGTCTTCAAGCCTTTGAGTTTCCTTTTGAATCGCGGAAAAGACTTCTGGATCCGTCCGTTTAAGAAAAGACATAGTGCTTCCTTCGCCTCTTCAGTTCTGCGCTTTGCTGCCAATGTGAATACCCAAACCATGCTCGATCTGGGTGATTTTATCGAGGCGCCGTTGATGTCGACCACCGGCGAAGGACGTCGCCAGCCGGATGTCTAGAATCTGTTGGCCGGAAGACCTTTCACTCTTCGCCCCGCGCAGGACCAGAATATTAGGATCGTTATGTTCTCGATTCACTCGCGCAGCTTCACGACCTTGCACCAAAGCTGCACGCATGCCAGGGAATTTGTTGACGACAATCGACATCCCCATTCCGCTGGGGCAAATTAACACGCGCTCGGCTTTACGCTGAAAGACTCGCAACGAGACCTCGCGGCCAAAATCCGCATAGTCCACAGATTTTCGGCCTTGAGTAGCAAAGTTCCGGACCTGGACACCCTTGGCTCGGAGAAATCCGACTAAAAAATTCTTGCGTTCCACTCCACCGGGGTCGCTGCCAATCGCAATCATAAGTTCCTTCGACGAGCGCGCTATCAGTCACCAACCTTCACTGGGAATAAAGAAAATCGCAGAAGTGTGGCTATCCAACGCCACGATCCCTGCGATCCCCTTGTCGATACTGGGTGATCGTTTTAGGCGAGCACGAAGCCCTAGTTCGGTTTTCGGTTAACGATGACTCTCAATGTAACTGATGACATCCTGGACGGTTTTGATTTTCTCCGCGTCCTCGTCGGATATCTCCATCTCGTATTCCTCTTCGAGAGCCATCACTAATTCCACGATATCCAGAGAATCGGCTCCAAGATCTTCGATGAAGGAGGCTTCAGGGGTGACTTCCTCCTCACTCACTCCCAATTGTTCACACACGATCTCCTTAACCCTGGCTTGAACAGATGACGCCATCTTCTTTCACCTCCTGCTTACGTTGTCCTCACATGTAAAGTCCGCCGTTGATACTCATTACTTGCCCCGTGATGTATGCAGCATCAGGGCCCGCAAGAAAAACCACCAGTGCGGCCACTTCCTCACAATTACCAAAACGTCCTAGAGGTATGGAGTGGAGAAACTCCTCTTGGAGTTTAGCAGGCAACTGAGCGGTCATTTCGCTTTCGATTAAACCCGGTGCAACCGAGTTCACCGTAACCCCTCGGGAGGCCACTTCCCTCGCCACGGCTTTGGTGAACCCGAGAATACCAGCTTTGCTCGCCGCGTAGACCGATTGTCCCGCGTTTCCCATCTGCCCCACCACAGATGACAGATTAATGATCCTCCCATAACGCTGGCGGATCATCACGCGGGCAACAGCTTTGGTGCAGAAAACGGCACCCTTGAGATTGGTTCCGACAACGAGATCCCAATCTTCCGGCTTCATACGAATCAAGAGATTATCGGAGGTTACGCCGGCATTGTTGATTAGAATATCAATTTTTTCATGCTGGTCAACGATCTTCTTTACCGCTTCGTCGACCTGCTTCTCATCGCTGACATCGAACGGGCAGAGCTCGCCGCGACCGCCGCTTGCCAGGAGATCTCCTAAAGTCGCTTCAGCCGACGCGAGATTATGACGATAGTTGATAACCACATGAGCGCGAAGGCGTCCCAAAGCTAAAACCGTTGCTCTGCCAATGCCCCGACTGCCGCCGGTTACCAACGCAATTTGTCCCTGAAGGCTCATCCGTTCGGCTCCGGAAACACTCTCGCGAGATCCCCGGGTGTTTCGAAATTGTCGACGACGAAGAACGTACTAATCCTCTTGATCAACCCCTTAAGAACCTTTCCAGGGCCCACTTCCCAAACCCGATTACACCCGAGTTCCTTCAGCTTTCCGACAGTCTCCTCCCAGCGGACCGGCCGAACCGCTTGATCTACTAACAATGACTTTACGCGAGCGGAGTCAACGTTTACTTCCGCCTCGACGTTGGTGACCACGCCGATAGAGAAAGGATGAATGACAATATCTCTGAGTACGTCCTTGAGTCCCTCAGCAGCTGGCCGCATTAATTCGCAATGAAACGGCGCGCTGACCGGCAACGCCACGACCCGTTTAGCACCACGATCCTTGGCCATCGACATCGCACGTGCCACAGCATTTTTGGAGCCGGCAATAGCGATTTGCCCTCCGCCGTTGTAATTTGCCGAGGCAACAATCTCGCCGCCGCTGGCCTCTTGGCAAAGGGATTCAACGACCGCCTTCTCCAAACCGAGAATGACCGCCATGCTCCCCTCGTCCGGCGGCACCGTTCGCTGCATGAGGCGTCCACGTTCCCGTACGACCCTGACCGCGTCCTGGAATGCGAAAGCCCCGGCGCAAACCAAAGCGCTATACTCTCCGAGACTATGACCCGCGGCAAAATCAGGATGCAAGGGCGTCTCCGCCTTCAGAACGCGGAGTGCAGCAACCGACGCTGTAAGAACGGCCGGCTGGGTATTTTCCGTCAACTTGAGATCTGACTCGGGTCCGGAAAAACAAAGCTGACTGAGCGAAAAACCAAGCGCCTCGTCGGCCTCCAAGAACACCTGTTTAGCTGCGGGAAATTGGTCGTAGAGTTCCTGGCCCATCCCCACGTATTGGGAGCCTTGCCCGGGAAATACGAACGCGACCCTATTCTTCGCCGCCACGCTTTCGTTCTTCCCTCTCAGAAATCGTGGCTGGTTTGTCACCGAGAGACTCTATTTTAGATTTGATCCGGCGCCAAATTTTTCGCGGCAGACCGTCCTCGTGGTCACGACTGAGAGATTCCGCGCCGCCGAGTACCTCGGTGATATGACGGTTCACGTCTTGGTCCACCGCATCGCTCGCCGCGCGAATGGCGTTCTTAATGGCCCGTGGGTCAGAACCGCCATGGGCAATGATGGCCACCCCATCCAAACCTATCAATGGCGCGCCACCATATTCAGCATAATCCAAGCGACGGTACGCTTCCCGCAAAGAATTACGGCTCATCAAGTAGCCCAAACGACTGGAAAGTTTTTTCTGAAATGCTTCCTTGAGCACCTCTCCGGCAAACTTAGCAGCTCCCTCCATAGTTTTGAGGGCTATATTGCCGGTAAATCCATCACAAACGATGACATCGACTTTACCATTAAAAATGTCTCGGCCTTCCACGTAGCCGATATAATTGAGGGAGGTTCCGGCAAGGAGTTCGCTCGCCGCTCGTGTCAGCTCGTTTCCCTTACTTTCTTCCTCACCATTGCTGAGAATGCCGACGCGAGGGTTGTAAATTCCCAGAACTCTTTCAGCATAGGTCGAACCCATCAGGCCGAACTGGACCAAGTGATGGGATTTGCAATCTACGTTGGCACCCGCGTCAACGATGACGGTTCCCTTCGTGACGTTTGGCACGACGATCAAGATCGCCGGACGCGCTACCTGGCTCAAAGTGCCCATGACGAACATTCCGGTCGCCATCATTGCACCAGAGTTGCCCGCGCTGACTACGGCTTGAACTTCGCCACGCTTCATCATGTCGAAGGCCACCTTCATGGAAGAATCCTTCTTCCTGAGAGCGCTACTCGGGGATTCGTGCATGACGATGGTCTCGGAGGCGGGAACGATTTCTAGTGGACGACTGCTGTGCCGCGCCAGTTCTTGCTCTACCCGTTCCTTCTGGCCGACGAGAACAATCTCTAGGCCAAGCTCTTGGGATGCGAGTATGGCCCCCTCCACCACGACTTGAGGAGCGCGGTCCCCGCCCATGGCGTCAACAGCAATTTTCGGCATACGCGAAGTAGCTCAACTCTGTTCAAGCTGGATAACGACTCGCCCCCGGTAGAATCCGCAATGGGAGCAGGCGCGGTGCGGCAGAACAGCTTCGCCACATTTCGCGCAGCTACTCCACTGCGGCTTGGTTAAAGCATCATGCGCGCGGCGTTGATTCTTGACTCTTCTTGATGTTCTTCTCTTAGGTACTGGCATAGACTTAGTCCTATCTTTCCTCTGCCCATCAGAGGCAGCTGCAACGTACGGAATATAAGATGAAATTAGCGACCGACCTTAAGCGTTCGAAAAATCGCCATCCGAGGATCTCCTCCGGAGGCAGCGCATCCACAAGTCTGGTCGTTGAGGTTGACACCACACCCACCGCAGAGACCCCGGCAGTTTTCGCCACAGAGAGGTCGCGTTGGGAGGGCCAACATGACCTGTTCCCTAACCAAGGAGGAAAGATTGATCTCCTCTGTCGAATAGTAGCTCAAACCTAAATCCTCGCGACTTAGCTCCTCAACCTTTTGGTTCGACTGCCCTGGATCGGGGCTCAATACGAAATCGAATTGTTTATTCAGGCCAAACACGTAATCCTTTAAACAACGGCTGCAACAGCCTCCGAAGCTGCCCTTGAATGAGCCATGAAAAATAACCTGATCTCCGGATCGATAGTATACGAGATCTATATCCAGCAACGGCGGAAAACGATAATCTCGAACGTTGCCTTTCCAAAAGGTTGCGTTTAAATCCTCAATTCTTTCGGAGAATCGAATCTCTTTCGGAGATTGAGGAATATCATCGACGGGAATTTTCATCGGCCAGAAAGTCAGGTCAGTAAATTACTGAATATAGTGAATTCTTCTCTATTGTCAAGCCACGCGCCGATCCCGCGCATGGCAAAAGACTTTGATTTTTTAGCTACTTCCGGGTCCTTGGAGTCAAGTTCGATGTCGGCAAAACTCCGGTGCACCGCCAAGATGTTCCCTTGAGTATTGAGAAACTTTTTGTTAACCCTCTCTTATCCGCATCATGAATTTTCCTGTTGATCTACAAAATCGATGGCACGGTAAACGCTTCAACTCTTACAACCGCGCGCTGAAAGATATTTTCGCCGCCCGGGTTTACAAAATCGGACTGCGAATGGATTTTACCTGCCCGAACCGGGACGGCAAAGTCGCCGTAGGGGGGTGCACCTACTGCAACAACGCCGGCCATACGCCCCAGGGTTATCAGCCGCGCACGTCTGTAACCGAGCAACTCCAAAAAGGTGCAGTGGCCATTCGGAAGCGCCATAAGGCGGAGCAGTTTATCGCCTACTTCCAGAGCTATACAAACACGTATGATTCGGTATCAAAACTGGAAAAACTCTATCGCGAAGCCTTAGACTTTCCTGGCGTTGTCGGCCTTTCCATTGCCACGCGGCCGGATTGTGTCCCTGACGAGGTTCTCGATCTCATCAGCAACGTCTCGCGTCACACTTACCTTTGGCTCGAACTCGGACTCGAGTCGATGCATGACCGGACGCTTCAATGGGTTAATCGAGGACATGGAGTGCGGGAATTCATCGACGCGGTTGAAAGATGCAAACGCCGGGGCCTCCGGCTTTGCACACATCTCATACTCGGCTTTCCCGGAGAAACCCGCGCGGATATGCTTCAGACGCCCGCCTTGCTCAACCAATTGGAAATCGATGGTGTTAAACTGCATAATCTCCACGTTATTAAGAACACGGCTCTTGACAAGTTTTATGGTGCGGGGCAGTTCACGATTTTCAGCCGATCCGAATATGTCTCCCTGGTCGCCGATTTCCTCGAGCTCTTGAATCCGGAAATGATCGTGCACCGATTGACCGGCGAAACCTATCGAGCGATTACCCGCGCCCCGGACTGGTCTGTCGATAAAATTGGCGTGCACAATGCCATTTATAAAGAGCTCGAAGAGCGTGACAGTTGGCAAGGTAAACGGTACTCGTTTGAGATCAGCCAGAAATTCGGGCAAACGATCCGTCATTTGAGTCAAGGAGCA
>DASQUN010000139.1:0-3713 GCA_035641275.1 Candidatus Udaeobacter sp.
ACAAGGGATTTCTCGCGACCCTTCAACCGGGCAGCATCCTCGTCGATCTGAGCGGCACCGATCCCGGTTTCGCGCGCGAGCTGGAAAAAAAATGCGATGAGAGGAACGTCGATTTCTTAGGCGCGACGCTCCATGCAGCCGGCGCGCCCGCGGTTACGATTCCCAAAGGTTTGCTCTCGGTTGTGATCGGCGGCAAGGAAGCCGCGCTGGAAAAGTGCCTGGCGGTTTTAAAAGACCTCTGCCAGAAAATCATTTGCGTCCCCGAGCCGTGGATGCCGAAGGCGATGAAGATCGCCGTGATCATGTTCGCCGCAACGAGCAGCATCGTTTGCGCCGAAGTTTTCAGTTGGCTAACAGCCCAGGGCATCGACCCGAAGCTTTTTCTTCGCCTCCTCCAGACCACCGGATCGCGGGAATCCGCCACCCGCGTGGAGGAATTTCTCAAGCGCGGAAAGAGTTACGGCGGCGCGCTCAGCAACAGCTATAAGGATATTCGCCAGGCGCTGGAAACCGCCGCCGCGCTCGAATTGCCGCTTCCTCTGATGAACACCGTCAACCAGCTGCAGGAGATGGCGCGGGCGCAGGGCTTAACCCGGCTCAACACGCCCGCCGCTATCGGCAAGCTGTATGAAATTTTGACCGCAACGGATCTCAGCGAAGCAACTTTGGAATCCGAACGGGTGTTCCCCGAAGCGCACGAGCCTCAAGTGATTTACCTCGGGAAAACTGAACAAAACCGGGCTCCCGTCTGAGGGTCTGGCCGACTGGAAGCCCGTGATATCTGGTTGCCAGTTTTCACGGCATGACGAAGTTTTACTTCACCTGAAGCATGCCCTGAGCACCGTCGAAGGGGCGAGAGATTTCATTCACGCCCCAAAACAGACATTAAAGGAAAATTCTTGACTCCAGCAGGCCATCGAACAAATTCAAATGCTTTGTATGTACAGTTGAGCAGAGCCTCAATCGTAACTTTTGAGATGCTGTCCGTCAAACCCGGGCTACCGTTTCATAGCTTGACCTATCTTGAGCGATGCTGACTTGTGGCGGACATCATGCCTTTCCGTAACAACAGCGTCCAATCTAACTCACTCCAAGAACGGTGAACCCGAGACTTTGAGCAGCGGTAGCGAGCTGGCTATCGTGGGTTAACAATGAATCAATCGGCTCAACTTCTCGGAGCGCTAGCGCAGTGGCCAAATGAATCGCGTCGAGAGTTTCCACTACCGTTGGGAAGCTCTCGCTTGCGCGCTGCAGAATTCTTTCGCTAAGCGGATAGATCGCCAGCGTTTCGTGCACAACCCGAATGTCTCTTACAAGGTCGGCCACGTCCTCATCGGATACGTCACCGGAAAGCCGGAGCCGGTCAACGGTCCGCAGAGCCTCGACCCGCCACAAACTGCTGCTAAAAGCCCTCTGCCACTTGCCCCAGACCTCGACCGGATTTGGTTCCCGGAACAGAATCCGAAGAATCACCGATGTATCGATGTAGACCGTCATCTACGCCGACGATCTTCAAGAAGTGTTTGCACCCCAGAAATAGAGCGCCGAGACTTAATGCCCTCTATTTTTCTCAGATCTTTCACCGGTCGAGAGGGTCCCGTCACCTGAACATCCGGGGCCGACGGAGGAAGGATTCGGGCGACGCGGTGGCGATGAGACGTCACCACGATTTCCTGCCCTTGCCTCACCAAGCCAAGATAGTAGCTCAGCTTCTCCTTTAATGTGGCTACATTTACGGTCATCATGACTAGACTATAGTCATCCGGTGATGTCTGGCACATTACTCACCGCTGCCACCCGAAAGCACCGAACTGGCGTTCAAAGTTCAAGGTTGAATGTTCAAGTCACAAACGGGTCAAGTCTTTTGTTCAGTGTGTCCAGATAAATTGCTGTCGTGATCCATAGGGTGATCTCATTTGAGAGAAGTCCCGCGGTAGCGGCCAGAAACCGCCTAGCTTATTTAGCCCAAAGAAAACATCTTGGATGAGTTACGATATGGTACTTAGCCATGTCGGCGGAAGCCGCACGAGGTATCGAGGATTCGTCTGAGGAGGGATCCGCCAGGGCTACGATACGCCGTGGGAGAAACTCAGCGGTCAAGTCGTGTTAGGGGAGGAGGATATTGTCGAGGGAGTGAAAAAGAAGATCAAAGCTCGCGGATCAAAGCGAGAACAGCCAGCGGTGAGAAAATTTGCAGCTAAGGAATTAAAGGCCGTGCTCAGAGAAGTGGCTCGATATTTTGAAGTAGAAGAGGAGAAGCTGATCGGCAAACGGACCGGACACCGCAACGAACGCGGAGTGGCGATGGAGTTGATGTATCGATATAGCGGGGTCAGTCAGATAGAGATCGGAAAGCTATTGGGCAATCTTGATTACACTTCGGTAAGTCGTGAACGCAAACGGCTACGGGAGAGAATACCACACGATAAGAACGTCAGGACGGCGTTGAAAATTATCGAAAGATCGCTGATATCATAAGTAAACAGGCTGTTGGAAAAGGCTCGGAATGCGTCGAGAGCCTCATGAACGGAAAATAGTCAATGATATCAAAACTCCCCCGTTCGTCCCGAACCCGTCGAAGGAACTCCCAGAGAGTTTTTCAACCGCCTGAAAAGAATTGAGCCCTTGCGCCGAGTTTGTCACGTTTGCCGGATGGTGAGAAGGAACGAGATCGAGAAAGTTTGTAAGTCTTATGTCTGATCTCGGCCTTGTATTGAAGCATCCGGGTGCTTTCGCGCTCCAGACGCTGAAGGCCTTTCGTGCCAATCAGGGACTTCTTTTGGCGGGCGCCGTCGCTTACTACGCGCTGTTATCTATTGTTCCGCTGCTCATTCTTACCGTCATCGCGCTCTCCTACGTTATCGATCAGACGGAGTTGCTCGATACCCTCGGCCGCTACCTGGAGTGGCTGGTTCCGGGGCAATCCCAATCGGTCGTGGCTGAGCTGACGAACTTTCTTGACCATCGCGACGTCATCGGCTGGCTGCTATTGGCGACAATGATATTTTTCAGCTCCCTCGCATTCACCGTTCTGGAAAACGCAATGTCGGTAATTTTCATTCACCGGGTTGGGATCCGCAAGCGTCATTTTCTCGTTTCTGCGCTACTTCCTTATTGCTACATCCTGTTTCTGGGACTCGGCGTGTTGTTGGTGACACTCGTCTCCAGTAGCCTGCAGGCTATGGGCCAGGAAAGCGTGGATTTTTTTGGGCGTGACTGGTCCCTGGGTCGCGTTTCTGGCGTACTTCTTTATTTGCTCGGATTTGGCGGAGAAATCTTCATCCTCACGTCGGTCTACCTGGTCATGCCGGTGGGACGGCTGTCGCTGCGGCACGCGCTGATCGGCGGCGTCACGGCGGCACTGCTTTGGGAGCTCACCCGCCATGTGCTCGTCTGGTACTTCGCTACTCTATCGCAGGTCGGTCTGGTGTACGGATCACTGACGACGGCAATCGCGGTACTGCTGAGCTTGGATCTCGCGGCGACGTTGCTGTTGCTGGGCGCCCAGGTCATCTCCGAATACGAGCGCGTAGACAGCGCCAAACAGGATCCACAGCCAAAGCCATTGCGTGCCAAGTAAGCGCTGCTTTCTGGTATCGGCGAGCGCACTACCACTGCATCTCTCAGAGGGCTACGCGTTTCTAACCCTCGACCTCGATTCTCGAATGTGCTGCGGTCTTCCCCCAACCCACTCAAGGCTTGGTCGTTGTTCG
>DASQUN010000140.1:0-15082 GCA_035641275.1 Candidatus Udaeobacter sp.
GTCTAACGGCAATGGGGTGTCAGGCGACGATTCCGAGCGCCGGTGGTGAGGAACGGAAACCCGGAAAAACCTTGCCAAGGTCTTTTTGTCCCAAATGTCGGGAAATTATTTCGCTACAGACGGTGCGAAAGTCCGTGGTCAGATTGAGATCGCGACCCTCATAGAGCACCTCCGGGGCCAATCCTGGCCAGCGGCCGTAAACTTTGCCGCCGCGCACGGAGCCACCTAGAGCAAACATCACGTTGGCATGGCCGTGATCCGTGCCGCGGTTACCGTTTTCACGGGCGGTGCGGCCAAACTCGGACATCGTCAGTAACACGACGTCGGGCAGCCGATCGCCGAGGTCTCGGTAGAATGCAGCGAGGCCATCCGCCAAGACCTTGAGCCGATTCGCCAATTGGCCGGTAGCTGCGCCTTCATTGACGTGCGTGTCCCAACCCGCGACTTCTGTGAAGGCAATTTCCAGCCCGATGTCGGCTTTGATCAGGCGAGCAATTTGCGCGAGGCCGGCGCCAAAGCGGCCTGGCGGATAGGGTTCCGGCGAGGTCGGAATCTTCGACTCGACTCGTCTCAATTCCGCCATGGCCGCGAACAGATTTTCCCCGCCGAAACGAAAGACTGAGTCGGACGTGCTGGTGTAAAGGCTTTTTAACGGACCTGCCATTGACTCGTTTCGGAGCCGAAATTCCTCGATGGACGATAACGTCAGCGCCGCGGCGCTGCCCGCGAGCATGCGCGGCAATTGCGCGGTTACGGCCACCCCGCGAAACGGCGACGGGGCTTTTGGGTTCTCGTTTAGATAGCGGTTGAGCCAACCGTCCGGCGTACTCTTGATGCCTGGAGTGCCGAGCTCCATGTAATCTTGGGCATCGAAATGGGAGCGCGTATTGTCGGGCGATCCCGCCGCGTGAACAATCGCTAGATGGCGTTTGTCGAATATATTCTTCAAAGACGCAAGTGCCGGATGGAGTCCGTAGAAGCCGTCAAGGTCGATGGCCCGTTCTTCTCCCGAGCCGGCCGGCTCAGCGATGGCGATGCTCGGCCTGAGCGAATAGTAACTCTTGTCCTTGAACGGAATCACCGCGTTCAAGCCGTCCATGCCGCCGCGTTGGAAGACCACCACCAGGACTTTGTTTCTGCTGCCTTGATGTGCTTCCGCGGCACGGATAAGAAATGCTGGGGGCAGGCCGAAGGCTAAGAAGCCTAATCCGGTCGATTTGAGAAAGAGCCGGCGCGAGGAGTCCATGTTTATCTCCTTTGGAATTCGGGAGCGGCCATGAGGAGCGCGATGGCATGTTTGCCTTCGATCTCGGCAAGAGCCGAGCGTGTTATCGTTGAGAGCGCGTCCGGAGCGACCATACGAATAAAAGCGTGTCGGTCGCTAACAGCGTCCGGCCGCACGCGGGATCCCGGAATTCGATTGGCGGCCAAGTCGGTCGCGAAATTGATTCGGGTCAGCAACATGTCCGGACTGATCCAGGAGGCGCCGACATCGGGGTAGCCCGTAGGAGGTTGCGCGAGGAAGAGAGGTTCTCCCATCCGCCCCAGATACCGAAGAAGCTGGTGTGTTACCTGTGTCTCGGCGCCTGTCAGGCGGAGCGCGCTGGCGACGAATTCCAGCGGCCTTTTAACCTTTGCCTGGTAGATGTCTGCCGAGAAAAATTCAGGCGAATCGATCATGGTGCGCAAGACCGTCGGGACATCCCCGTCGCTTTGCCGAAACGCTTCTGCGGCTCTACTGACGATGGACGGCGGCGGATCGTCCGAAATAAATCGGCGCGCCAACTTCAAAGATATAAATCGCGCCGTTGCCGGATGGTGCGCGAGAAGGTCGAGGACTCTCTCGCCATCCTCGATCCCGCCGCCGGAAGGAACGCGAGTCCCCAGCACGATCTTTTCACCGGTGTCATGAATTCGCGGCTCGAAATAGAACTCCGCTTCGCCTCTCGGTTGTCGAATGGTCCAACCGGTAAAGCAGCGGGCAACTTCCTGAACGTCCTTTTGGCTGTAACCGCCGTCGACCCCCACTGTGTGGAGCTCCATCAGCTCGCGCGCGTAGTTCTCATTGAGACCTCGCCTTGGGTTGTTCGGCCCTAGGCGCGCGGCGACATTCGGACTGGCGCTGAGCCAGTTGTCCAAGTAATAGAGCATCGCCGGACTTTGGGCGGTGGCCAGCAAGAGATCTTTAAATCGACCGAGAGCGTGGGGCCGGATCGTATCTCGGTCATAGGCCGTCGTGAGCCAGCGGTCCGCGCCTTTGGCGGCAAAGATATTGAAGTGGTTGCTCCAAAAATCGACCATCAATTCGTAAAGCTGCCGCTGGCTATATAGCGCCCGCAAAAGTCTCGCTTGCTGAAGTTCGAGAATGATGAAACGCGGTCCTTGCATCGGCTGCTGAGGCATCATTCCCTGTTGGCCGGTTTGCGGCCGCGCCACTTTGGGCGGTGGGTAAAGTTCGACGAGCTCACGGCTGCTCAGGCGCATGGTTTTCAGCGCGGCGAGTTTCTCTTCCACCAGAGAATCGGAGATCCCCTCCGGGCGAAGCTGTTCGTCCAAATAAGTGCGGATGCCGAGCCGATTGACTTTTTGCACCGCTTCGCGCGTCGGTCCAAAGCTCGTGCGATTGAGAAAGTGAATAACCTTCTGCTCTTGAGTGAGCGGCCCGGCCATGGTTCAATTCCTTTCTCGGGCTTTCTCCTGAAGCTTTTCTCTCAGCTGCTTACGGAACGCCTTTTTTTCTTCCGGCGAGAGCCGATCAAGTTTTTCCCGCAAGTGCTGTTTTTGTTCCGGAGACAACCGGTCGCCGCGCTCGCGAAATTTCTGGCGCAGCTCCTGCTTCTCTTCGGGCGAGAGGCGCTCAAATTTTTCACGAAAGTGCTCGCGCAGCTCGCGCCGCTTCTCGGGGGGCAGCTCGCGAAATTGCTCGAAGCGGCGCTTGAGCGCCTCGCGCCGTTCCGGAGGTAAGGCACGCCATTGTTGCCAACGCTCGCGCAAACGCTCCCGTTGTTCGGGTGAGAGCTCCCGCCAGCGCTCGAAATTCCTGCGAACCTCAGCCTTTTTCTCCGGATCCATATTGCGCCAGGAATCGAATTTTTTCTTCATTTCTTCCTGCTCCTGCGGCGGCAGTGCCTTCCAACGTTGAAAGCGGTCGCGGAGCTCTTGTTTTTCTTCCGGGGTCATTCGCTGCCAACGATCCAGAGCCTCCTGATTGTTCTGCGCCAATCCTTGCATTTGCTGTGCTGACTGACTCCATGCGGTTGAGGCCGACAAAAGGATCAAAAGTAAGAGAAAACCGAGGTGATTAATCAGCGGCTTCACTTTGCGGCCTCCTTCTTTTTCGGTGGCGCGGTCTTCTGCGCACTTGGCCCCTTTCTCTGATCGTCATTGGCCTCGATGTCACCCATATCCTGCATCATGTCCATCTGCCTAATCATTTCCATTTCCCGCAAGAAATCCATCATTTGCAGCATTTCTTTGTCTGGTCGTTGATTATCTTTAGTGGCCGCCACCGAGAAGCCGGAGAGGCCCAACACGAGCGGTAACGCTAACAACGGTGAAACTCTCATCAATTCTATACGGCGTCGTTTCCCTGGCTGCCCAGGAATTCCAACAGATCCAGGGAGTCTAAGACTTCCAAGTGGGTGAAGAACTCCAAGTTCTCCGTCACCGGAAGTACCTCCATGAAAGCTTCGTCATCCTGCGGTAGGTCGTTCGTGCGCCACAGTCCTTTACCGAAAGTTAGTGTCAGCGCGATCAGTATCACGGCGGTTGTGGCGAAAGCGGGGACCCTCCTGGGCTGCAGCAATGACAGGAAGCTTTGCCACCATGATGGGCTCTCCTGAACCGCTGCCAGCTTGTGTCGCATCTCTCGACTGTAATCGTCCCAGAACGTCTGCGGCGGGCTATCGGCCGCAACCGTTAGGGGAAGAAGCGATCTCATCTCCGCGAGGTAAAGCCGGCATGGTTCACAAGCCGCGATGTGGGAATCAACTTTATTGCGGTCGTTGCCGGCCAGCTCGTCGTAATAATAAAGCACCAATTCCTGTTCGAATTTTTTACAAACGCTGACGGAAGATTTATGCTGGGCCATGGTGATCTCCTATACGAATTCTGCCAGGCTTTGCCGAAGCGCTGTGACGGCGCGGTGGAGATGAACTTTTACCGTACCTTCGGCGGTCTGCATCATTTGAGCAATTTCACGGATCGAGAGCCCCTCGTGGTTGCGCAATATAAAGGCCGTCCGTTGCCTTGGTGGCAAGGCCTCGAGTGCGGCGCCGATTTTTCGTGAAACCTGCCCAGCCGTGACCAGTTGGTCCGGTAAGGGAACGGCATTGCGATCCTGGTTCAATTTGGCGCCGCTCTCGACCTTCTCGTCGTAGGATTCAGTCGGCGCGCGTTGTTTGCGGCGGCGATAGTCCAGGCAGACATTCACGAGAATCCGGTAGAACCACGTATAGAAGCCTGATCTACGGTCGAATTTCTTGATGTTCACGTACGCTTTCAAAAACGCATCCTGCGAAAGATCCTTGGCCTCTTCGCGGTCCCGGGCAAAATCGAAAGCAATGCGAAAGGCTTTTTGTTTGTAACGGTCCACGAGTTCCTCGAACGCTCTTTGATCTCCTTTCTGAGCTAGAGTCACGAGGTCCTCATCTCCCGACTTCACGAGCGGACTTCCGTTCATTCACGATTTATACCACAAGTGAAGGCGAGGAGGAGATCGCCCCGGTATCCCAGCGGCGGTTACGTCAGATATGCGGAAAGACGGCCTCGGTTACCCGTTTTGTGATCCCTCATGTCATGTCTAAGCCCGTGCGGGTCGTGCCGCAGTGCCGTGCGATCGCCTCTTCTCTCTCCCAGATGTCGCCTCAGCTGTCCCTGTCATTTCTTTCACATCCTGCGCGATTTCGGTCTTGTGATGTCGCTCCGAGTTCTCTCTTGCCGCCTTGAGCTTGCGCCGATGCTGGCGAATCTCTTTGCGGTCTTGCCGGAGCTTGATGATCCTGCTTGAGCTCCTTTAGATCCGCTTTAGCTCCCTCTCCCAGCAAAAACGCACGAACCCGCAAAGAGCAGCGAGGTTGCCATCACGCCCGCGCCGTAAATTCGCTTGCACTTTTCCATCTTCTGACCTTCGTTGATTCTGTAAGCCTCGTCGGCAGTTACAAATTTAGACGCGGTCTCAATCAGAAGGTTTACCCGTACACCGGCCCCCGCGCAATGCAAATTTGACGGCCCGCGAATGCCGCTTTAAACCCGTAGGCGGGAGTTCATCCGGAGGGCAAGGGCCCCGAATCAGTCCCACCGCTTCGCCCTCGGGGCGTAGAATAGCTCTATTTGTGGCTGGTTGGCGTTATGTTCTCGGCCTCTCGTAAAATCAGACGCAGGTTCTACATTCGTCTGAGCGATTATAGCACGAGGCATCGGGACGCCGTTCGCGGCTTGAGGATTTTGACAAATGAAAACGAACTGGGGTAAAAGGCGTTGTGGTGATCTCTGCTTTTAGGCGAGCCGGTTGGGGGCGTCATCGCATTGTCAGCGTTTTATTGTTGCTGACAGTATTCTTCCTTCCGCTTCACTTTCACTCGCTGACCCTCACATCTCAGGTTGCCAAGGAGTGCAGTTGCTTCCATGGAGTCAAGACTCAGGCTGCATTAGGAACAGCGGCGGCGAATTGGGCGCCGACCTTTGAATTTTCATTTTGTTCTTTTCCCTTATTGCAGCACTGCGGCTCGGTCGCGGTGCGGTCTTACACCATTCGTGCTCCCCCGCCTAACGCCTCTCTCTAAGTTGTTGTTGGACAACACTGTCTACTAATTTTCCTTCCCAGCCGGCGGAAGGAAAAGCTATTTTTCTGTTGAGGGAGGTAGTTTATGGCTTACTATGGAAAGCACGCGCCGAGTGTCTTTGCGTCGTGTGTGCTGTTATCTGTTTGTTTACTGCCGAAACCTGGCCTATCGCAGGAAGACGTCGTTCAGGCACTCAAGAAACAGCTATCGGATATACAGAATCAGCTAATGAATGCTCTGCAGCGAATCGAGCAACTGGAAAAGGAAAAGTCTGCAACTTCGGCTAGGGTAGGCCAAGTCGAACAATCGGTGAGGTCCACACAAAGTGCCCCGTCAATTCTTAATCCGGCCATCGGCATGGTCATCGATGCGACGGCGGAGCATCGGGCCAAAGCGGGAGGTGATTTCAATTTCCGGGCAGCCGAGGTGGGTATCGCCGCTAACATTGACCCTTATGCGCGTGCCTACGCTTTTATTACCGGCAGCAAGGAGGAATTTGAAGTAGAGGAAGCGGCCATCGTGACCACTTCGTTGCCTTTTAACCTGCAAGCCAGGGCAGGGCGTTTCTTCGCTGACTTTGGCCGTCTGGCTAAATTTCATCCGCACGAGTATGCGTTCGTCAATACTCCGTTATCGTTAGAGCGCATCGTTGGTGGAGAATCCAAGGCCGACGGCATCGAGCTGAGTTATCTCTTTCCCACGCCATTCTTCTTGAGAGGGACGATGGGTGGATACAACAAACTTGGCGCCGAAAACGAGCGGCTCGACGATACCAAATCGCGCGCTTGGAGCCGTTTCACCTATCTCGGCAGGCTGCAGACCTATTTCGATCTCCACGACAACCACAGCATCGAACTGGGAACGAGTCTCGCGTACACGCCGTCCATTCGCATTCCCGCAGATCCCCATGGCGGCAACCGCACTTTGACTGGGGTGGATCTGATCTATCGATATCAGCCTCTGGCAAGTACTCTCTATCAGGGCGTTACTTTGGGCGGAGAACTTTTTGGCAATAGCGAACGGGTGGAGCGTGCTTCTGGCTTCAAACGCATGTTCGCCCCGGGGGGTTACGCCTACGGTGAAGCCAAAATCAATCGGGAATGGTCTGCGGGGTTTCTCTTTGACAATGCACCTAGCTTGAGCAGCCCCGGAAAAAAGACCAACAGCTACTCGCCCTTTATAACTTGGAACTTGAGCGAGTTTAACCGGCTGCGTTTCCAGTATAGCTATTTTGATGACAAGGTGCGCGAAGAAAAAAGCGAACAAGGTAGTCAATTTTTCTTGCAATGGACCACGGTGCTCGGGAGCCACACCCACGGTTTCCGTAATCGGTAAGAAAGGGCAGACCTTATGAGGAACAAACTAAATTTGAAGTGGATCATTCTTGTTGTGGTGGTTGCCGTATTTTGCTCTCGAGGACAGCTCGTTTTCGCGCAGCAAATTCGGGTGATCACGACGATCCCAGACCTTGCCGACATCACCAAGCAAATAGGAAAGGACTTGGTAAATGTGGAGAGTTTAGCTAAGGGAGTCGAGTTCATGCATACGGTGCCGGTTAAACCGAGCTTTGTTCCAAAACTGAACCGAGCTGACCTGCTCGTGCTGATGGGCTTGGATATGGAGGCGTCGTGGATTCCCGCGCTGTTGGAGGTCGCTAGCAACTCACGTATTCTTCCGGGACAAGCAGGCTACATCGATTGCTCCGTAGGCATACCCGTATTGGAGGCCCCTGCTCGTCTGGATCGAGCCGAGGGAGACCTCCATCCCAAAGGTAATCCGCATTTTAACTTGGATCCGGTGTATGGAAAAATTATCGCCCAGAACATTGCAGCGGCGCTTTCTCGTAACTTTCCCCAGCACCAGCCGGTATTTGAGAAGAATCTAAAAGCCTATCTTGCGGAGCTAGACCGTTGGATACCCCGGTGGCAGGAAATGGCGGCACCTCTTCGAGGCGCCAAGATCGTGACTTACCACCTCGAGTGGAGTTACTTCGCAAAGCGCTTTGGCTTGGAACAAGTAGGATTTATTGAGATAAAACCCGGAATCGAACCGACACCGAATCATTTGGTGAATTTGGCGCAGAAGATGAAACAGGAAAAAGCACAGTTGATTATCTATGGTCCCCAGAGTGACCGTTTCCCGCGGCGGCTTGCTAGCGAGACCGGCGCCAAGGCTCTTAAGTTGCCAGATATGGTCGGGGGCGCGTCCGGGGCCGATAGCTACATTAAAATGATCGATTATAACATCCGGACCATGGTTGGAGCCATTAAAGGTAGTTGAGTTTGTGGAGAGGGAAGGTCCTTTTGATAAGTAGCGGGAGCAGGATCTGTGAATGAATCTCGCCCGCTAGTCTCCCTCCAGGCGGTTAGTCTTGGCTACGATTCCGAGCCAGTTCTTCGAGGCGTTGATTTAACAATTTATCCGGGCGATCTCATTGCCATAGCCGGACCCAACGGATCCGGCAAAACGACGCTGTTCAGGGCGATCCTCGGTTTCCTCCCGACCATGGCGGGTTCTTTAATGCGGAACTGTCCTCTGAATGAGTTCGGCTACGTTCCTCAGAGCGCGGCGCTGGACGTGAATTTTCCTGTGAGCGTGGCGGAAGTCGTTGAAATGGGCGCCTACGGGCGGCTCAAACCGTACCAGCAGACCCCCGCCGCAGAAAGGGAGACGCTTAACAAAGTGCTGCAGCTAGTAGGGTTAAGCCAGCTCGCGGCCCGATCCTTCTTTTCTCTCTCGGGCGGGCAGAAGCAACGGATTCTCATCGCTCGCGCTTTGATGGTTGGTCCGAAGATTCTCATCTTGGACGAGCCATTGGCGGGCGTTGACACTGAATCCCGGGTAGCCATCACTGAGCTTTTGCTCAGAATCAACCGCGACGAGAAAAAGGCCATCTTCTTTTCCAGCCATGACCTACGCATGGTACGGAGCGTTACCGCCAGGATTCTCCGGGCGGATCACGGCAAGGTGATGTGGGAGGAGGAAATGCAAAGCGATCACCCATGGTAAGCTTTTTCGAGGTCTTGAGTCCGTCCTTCTTGTTGTTTCCGGCATTACTCGGCAGCGCGATTCTTGGCTTGGTTTGTCCGCTAGTAGGAGCGCACCTAATCTTGCGGCGGCGGATCTTTCTTGGATTGACATTGCCGCAAATAGCAGCGTGTGGCGTGGCCTTCACTTTCTGGGTCTACCACGATATGGGATTAATCCACGGCGCAGGAGGTGAACGGCTCCTGGCGATGGCTGGCTCTCTACTCTTTACTCTCGCCGGGATGGGCTTGTTGGCCTATCTCGATCGCCACGCGACCGGAACGCCGGAAGGCCGTTTGGCTGCGGCCTATGCGCTAGCGTCAGCACTGACGATTCTATTCATCGTTTTCAATCCAGCCGGCGAGCTCGAAATCGTAAACCTGCTGAAGGGTGAAGTCATTGCTCTATCGTTAGAGGAGCTTAAGCTGCTCACCCTCGTCTACGGTTTGGTGCTCTCCGGACTCGTTCTTTTTCGCAGAGAATTTGTCTTGACCTCCTTCGATAGCGATTTGGCGTTCTTACTCACGGGCGGAAACGTGCAGTGGAGTGTTTGCTTGTATGTGCTCTGCGGCCTCAACATTGCCATAGGCGTTATTATGGCCGGTCCCTTGCTGGTCTTTGGCTTCATGGTGTTGCCACCGCTTGCGGCGCGGCCGTTCGCGCGTGGGACAGCTTCCTTTCTGACGCTTTCATCGTTGATAGGTCTGTTCACGGCGATTTTCGGTTTCTATTTGTCGGTTGCGTTGGATTTGCCGCTTGGGCCGACGGACGTTGCTTTGGGCTGCGGCCTCCTTTTTCTCAGTCATTCCGTCAGTCGTGCCAGCGCTCGGCGCACCGCGGGGATCGCTATTCTGGGTTTCGCCTCCGCATGTGTGAGCTCAGGTTGCAGCCAACCCCAAGGTGCCGCCGTCCCCCTCTCTTCGGTTCAGGCTCTGAACGAGTCGCCGGTTTGGCTTGCGAAGGTCAGAAACTCTACCCAATCGGAATTGCGCTTGCCGGGGACCAATCCGCTGCGGTCCCTCGCGGAAATGGCAGGGAAGATGTCATCTGGTTATCGGCTTACCGTCATGGATCTGCTCCGAGACGGGCTGCAATCGGAACTAGAGAGCAGAAAGATCAAGATTGCTTTCCCCAAAGCCCATGACGCGCGAATGCAAGCTTTCTCGCCCCACCCCGAGAGCGCCGCGCGAACGGCGCGCGAGGGTGAGTTATCAGGTTTACTCCTGGTGACGGACATCCAGCGTTGGAACCCGGATGCGCGTCAACTGCTGATCGCTCGCGTCGATTTCAAGTTGCTTCGCATAAGCGACGGCAGCGTTATCTGGGAAAGAAACGTGCGGCGAGTGGTCTCCACGACCGGTGCCGGCCATCTCGGTCAAGCCTCTGCGGATGCTGTAAAGGAGATCATGCGCGAGCTATTTGGCTCCTGAGTTTGCCTCACTTTACTCGCACACAACCTCTGATATAGTCCCTGGCAAGGTCGTCGAGCATGGCTACCCTACTCATCAAAAACATCGGCACTCTCGTTACAGGAAAGCTCGAAAATCCGCTCATGCAGGCGGAATCGATTTTCATTCAAGACGGCGTAGTTCATGCCATCGGTAACGGTCTAACCCAAAAGGCTGATCAGACGATTGATGCCAACGGTATTACGGCGTTCCCCGGTCTTGTTGATTCTCATTCGCATCCTTCCATCGGCGAGTACACGCCCGCGCAAAACTCGCTCTCTTGGATCACCAACTACATGCACGGCGGCGTCACGGCGCTGATTTCCGCCGGCGAGCTGCATCTTCCAGGATTGCCGTTGCCTCCAGACGCGCGAACGGCGTTATCCGTAGCCATCGTGACCAAGCGCTGCTACGACAACCTGCGTCCATCGGGTGTCAAAGTCCATGCCGGCACGCTGCTGTTGGTTCCGGGATTGGTGGAAAAAGATTTCGACGAGATCGCCGCACTTGGCATCAAATTGGTCAAGTTCATCTTCTACGATTACAGTTTGTTGCCGAACGGCGAAGCCAAGCGCTACGTAAAATGGGCAAAAGCGCGCGGAATGAAAGTGAAGATTCACTCCGGCGGTGTTTCGCGCTCCGGAGTGAGCCAGGTGGCGGGTTGGGACATCGTAAACGACATCAAACCGGACATCATCGGGCACATCACCGGCGGCCCGATTCCGATGGCCGAGTCCGATATGATTCGTATCGTAAATGAAACTGACTGCTTCATGGAAATCTGCAGCTCCGGCAACTATCGCATGGCCTTGAGCCTAATACGGGCGATAAAGGCGAAGAATGAATATCAACGTTTGCTGATCGGCACCGACACACCCGGTGGAACCGGCATTATCCCCCGCGGCATGCTTCGCGAGATCGCTTTCATATCTTCGGTTGGCGAGGTTCCACCGCAGACGGCAATCTGCATGGCTACGGGTAACGTCGGTCGAGCCCACGGACTCGATATTGGCATTCTCGAGGAGGGACGGCCGGCGGATATCGTCTTGCTGCACAAGATTACCGGCTCGGTCGCGACGGACGCGCTTGATGCGTTTTCGAAAGGGGATCTGCCAGGGATCTCCACAGTGATTATCGATGGCGAGGTTCGGGTCGCCGGCCGTAGTCAACAGACGCCTCCCCCCGAGCGCGTGGCGAGCGAAAAGTGTTGTTGAGAAAGGAACCTTAGTGAGCGGGTTCGAATTTGGCGTTGGACTGTTTCCCACCGAGCCATTACAAAAAATGATTCATCTTGCCAAGCTCTCCGAAGAGCTGGGCTTTAGTCACATCTGGATAGGCGATTCACATCTGATCTGGCGCGAGGCTTACGTCAACATGGCCGCCGTCGCCTTAAATACGACCAAGGTCAGGATCGGCACCGGGGTGACCAATCCTTTAACGCGCCACCCTTCCGTAGTCGCCAGCGCGTATGCGACGCTCGAAGAATACTCACCGGGGCGGATGATCGTCGGTATCGGTTTGGGCGATAGCTCAGTCGAAACCATGGGTATGAAGCCGGCGAAACTTGCATTTTTTGAAAAGAGCTTGCGGCAAATGCGCGATCTTTTCGGCGGCAAAGAAGTTCAACTTGAAACGGGAAAGATTCACTTGCTGCACCCCTGCAAAAGCAAAGTGCCCCTCTACATCGCCGCGAGCGGCCCGAAGATGCTTGAACTTTCAGGGCGGATCGCCGACGGCATCATCGTCCTCGTCGGCGTGGCCGACGAATATGTTGCTCATGCGAAGGAGAAGATCAGGGCAGGAGCCAAAGCCGCGGGAAGAAAATTAGACGACATCAATCTTGTTCTCTGGGTGCCCTGCGCGGTTTCCGATAGGGCCCGGGCGAAGGATGCGGTGAAAGCGCACGTGGCCCGCGTCGTGGCGCATCCACTGCCGTATGTGCTCGACCCGCAAGAGCAGAAGGTTCTCGAAGAGATTCGTAGAACCTACGATTACTACCATCACATGGACCAGGAGGCGAACCACGCTGAAGTGATTCCGGACTGGCTAGTGGATAAATTCGCCATTGCCGGCACCATCGACCAGTGCCGCGCGCAGATCGCGCGGCTCAAGAACACCGGCATCCAGCAGATCGCCATCATCCCCTACAGCGCACCCGACGGGAGCCGAGAGGAAACGATTCGAGGATTTGCGAAGGCGATGGAGTAGAGCAGGCGACGACTCAGTGGATTCATTTGTTAGCCAGAGGTCCGATGGTTATGGGCCGGCGAAGCTCGATATAGCGTCGTTTGTCTTGCCGCTTTTTCGCCGCAGACGGTTCGCAGGGATGCCGAGTAGCGCAGCAGCGGAGCAGATGCGTCGATTGCTCGCTCCTAAAAAAAGCGCGCCACGAGAAAAATTCCAATCATGGAAAAGGCAAGCGCTATCTTGATAGCGGCGCCGAGAATGAGACCGATGGTGGCGCCGAGACCGGCCCGTGCCGCTTGTTGGAGAGTTTGTTGAGCGAGCAGCTCACCGATCACGGCGCCGATGAACGGCCCGAACAACACTCCCGGAAAGCCCAAAAAAACGCCGACGACAGCGCCGACCACCGCGCCGATGATTGCACGCTTCGAGGCGCCGAATTTCTTTGCACCGAACATCGTCGCCCACAAATCGACTCCATAAGTGAGCAATGCGAGGACGGCAAGAATAACGATCGTCCAGACGCCCACGTACGCGAAATCCTCTGCCCAGGCGGCCACTAGGAGACCGGCGAAGACCAGCGGGGCTCCTGGGATCGCGGGTAGAACCAGACCCACCAACCCGACGATCACGATTATCGCTGCGAGAAAAAGAAGCGCGGCCGGGTCCATAGACAATATCGTTTTAGGCTCTGGTCTTGTCCGGGTAAGGACAGAGCGATCGGATCGTGCATTCGGGACATCTCGGCCTTGTCGCGATACAGACCCGACGGCCATGATATTGGAGCAGGTGACAGAAGCGGACTCGCTTCCGTTCAGGCACGATGGCGGTAAGATCGAACTCGATCTTGTCCGGATTGCTGTTCTTCGTGAATCCCAAGCGTTGCGAGAGGCGCATGACATGGGTATCGACACCGATGGTCTGTTGGGCAAACGCGTTGCCGAGTACGATGTTCGCGGTTTTTCTTCCGACGCCGGGAAGACTGATCAAATCATCCAAATGGTCCGGGACTTTTCCGCCGAAACGCTCGACGATTTCCTTGCAGCAATTGCGAATTGCGCGCGCTTTGTTGCGGTAGAAGTTGATCCTGCCTATCTCCTTTTCGAGGTGCTGCTGGGTCGTTCGCGCGTAATCCTCCGCGGTGCGGTATTTTTCAAAGAGCTCGACAGTGATTTGATTGACGAGATCGTCCCTGGCTTGCGCCGCTAAAATCAAAGCGATGAGGAGGTCGAGGGAACTATCGAAGTCGAGAGCGAGCTTGGCGTCAGGATGAGTTTTTTCGAGCCGCTCGATGATCCTTTTGACCCTGGCCTTAGCGGATTTCAAAGTGGCCTTACGCGAAATAGCCATTTGGTTTAAGAGCAAAATATGCTAGCAAAAGATAGCTTGTCAAAGGGAGGAATTGCGCGATGGATTTGAAGGAACTTAGAAAGCTGCCGATGCCGAAATTGCGAGATCTGGCAAAACAAGAGACCGATCTCAAAGGCGTCATAGGCATGGAAAAGGAAGCCCTGATCAAAGCCGTCGCCCAGGCGAAGGGCATCGCCTATGAAGAGTCGGGAAAAGACACGAATGCGATTCACGCCATCAAACAGGACATCCGGGGTTTGAAAAAGCAGAAGGCGGAAATCTTGGCAGCGACTCCCGATCGCAAAAGACTGAAAAAGATTCACAGAAAGATTAAATTGCTCAAGCGGCTCACCCGCGATCTTGCGCACGAAGCGAAAACCGCTGCCGCCGCTAAGGCCGCCCAGCCAGCACCGACCGCCGCTCCCGCGCCAACGCCGCCAGCAGCTGGATAGCTTTCATGAAAACGCCGCCTCCGGTGCGCGGTCGTGGATCGGCCGGCAACCCGAAGAATCGGTTCGAACCCGTCGAGCGGGTTCCGGAGCCATTGGCTGACGAAACTCCTTCGCCACAGACTCAATTTCTCACCGACTCGTCTAAGTCCATCATCGCTTACAACGACAGCCCGGATGTCGGTTTCGATGCTAGCGTGAACGCCTATCGGGGCTGCGAGCATGGCTGCGTGTACTGCTACGCGCGGCCAACGCATGAATACCTCGGCTTTTCTTCCGGGCTGGATTTTGAAACGAAGATTATGGTCAAGGAAGACGCGCCCCGGCTTCTGCGCAAGGCGTTGTCCGGGCCGAAGTGGCAACCGCAGGTGCTCGCAATGAGCGGTGTGACTGACTGTTACCAGCCCGTGGAGAAACAGCGGAAACTGACTCGGCGCTGCTTGGAAGTGTTGTTGGAGTTTCGCAATCCGGTCGTCATCGTGACGAAAAACCACCTTGTGACGCGAGACATCGACGTACTGAGTGAACTGGCGCGTTACCAATGCGCGGGCGTGACCATTTCGATCACGACCCTGGACGCTAAGCTGTCTTCAGTCATGGAGCCGCGCGCCTCGAGGCCGGCGCGGCGACTTGAGGCGATTCGCGCCCTCGCTGAAGCGGGCATTCCGGTGGGTTATTTACAAGCGCCGATGATTCCCGGCCTCACCGACTCCGAGGCGCCGGCCATCGCTCAGGCGGCGGCGAATGCAGGAGCGACGTTTGCGGGATACGTTGCCTTGCGTCTGCCGTTTGCGGTCAAATCGCTCTTCGAGCAGTGGTTGGAGCAGCACTTTCCCGATCG
>DASQUN010000141.1:0-15333 GCA_035641275.1 Candidatus Udaeobacter sp.
AAAGGCCGCTGCGGTTTCTGGATCCGTTCCCTTTTGCTCGTCGAACCAGCCAGCGTGCGGCACGCCAATTCGCAAGCCTCGAATTCCTTGGCGCAGGGTGGCGCGAAAATCAGGCACCGGAACCTTTGCCGATGCCGGATCTTCGGGATCGTAACCGGCGATGGCCTGTAGCAGGATGGCGCAATCGTCGACATTTCTCGCCATCGGTCCGGCGTGGTCCAGCGACCAACTGAGCGGGACGACGCCATAACGGCTCACTCTTCCGTAAGTCGGCTTGATGCCGACGATGCCGCAGTGAGACGACGGCGTACGAATGGAGCCGCCGGTATCGGAGCCAAGTGCGCCGTAGCAGAGTCCGGCGGCTAGCGCGGCGCCGGAGCCGCTGCTGGAACCACCGGGGATATGCTCGACGTTCCACGGATTCCGCACAGCGGGGAAGGGCGCATCGACCGACGGCCCACCAAAGGCGAGTTCATGCATGCCCAACTTGCCGAGCAATATCGTGCCTGCTTGCTGTAGTTTTGTGACCGCCGTCGCGTCATAGTCGGGCAGCCAGTCTTGCAGGACCGCCGAATGGCAGGTCGTTCGAATTCCTTTCGTCGCGTAAAGATCTTTTACAGCGATGGGAATGCCGTGGAGTGGCCCGCGATCGTTGCCGGAATGAAGTTCCTGTTCGGCTTGCTTTGCTTGTCGCAGTGCAAGGTCCGCCGTCACCGTGATGAAGCTGTGAAGCGTCTCATCCACGGCTTTGATTCGTTGAAGGCAGGCTTCCGTTAGCTCAACGGGCGAATAGTCCTTGCGCCGCAGGCCATCAGCGGCTTGTGTGACGGTGAGATAAGCGAGTTCGGTCGCTGCCATTGCCGTTACTTGCATTCCCTCCGCGCTGCCGAGAAAGTTCCGGCGGGCTCCATTGTGTCGGTTACAAATTCCCGCAGTTCAGCAACTTGCCGGTGAGCACGGTTAACGCCCGGCAGCAGCTTCCGCAATTCTTCCTCGGCTAGGTTCAATCCGGCGCGGGCCGCCATGACGCGTAAATCCTCTAATGTGATTTCCGTTGCCATTTGTCTTATCGATTTTTTTGAAACTAGCGGAAGCTGAAGACAAGCATCCTGTCACTGCTCACGTTTTTCTTTCGCTTAGCCTCGGCCTTCGTGTTCCCTCCTATCGCCGCGCTCGCGGATCGCTGGAGCTGGAATCTGGTCTACAAGTCCTTGCCGTCCTCGTCGCAGTCACGGCACTTTCCGCGTGGGCCTTTTTGGCTAAGGCTCACGCGACCGGAGGGGTGGGTCCGGCGACGTCCGCTGGCTCATTTTTTTGGAACCAGAATCTCCTTCAGCTTCGCGACCATTGCGGAGTCGAGCTGGAAAAGTTTCCGCACGGTGCCGTCCACCTCGGGGCCGGTAAGTGGCTGCAAGTCTAGATTCGCTTTGCTGATCTCCATGACAAAATCTTTGTCCTTCATCGTGGCCATGAAAGCCTCGCGCAGAATGTTGAGCCTGTCCTTCGGAGTGCCCGGCGGTAGCGCATAGGCGCGCAGGATCGCCGAAGGCGCATGGATGCCTGCTTCGATCAACTGCTTTGTCTCCTGCGTTTTGGCATAGTCGACGGCGTTCGGGACGTTTGGTAGGTCCGGTGCTTTCTTGGCGTTGACTTGAAGGACAACGTTGACGAGCCCGGAATCGATACCCTTTTTCCAAGTCGAGCGAATCGACGCCCAGGTCCAACAGCCGCCATCGACTTCGCCTGCCTCTGCGGCGAGCCGGATGTTCGACGTGCCTTTGTAACCTTCGATGAGCTGGATGGGTAGACCTAAAGTAGCTGTAAGCATTCTGGGAACATCGGAATCGTTGGCACCGGGTGCCTCGCCTCCGAGTTTGACCGGTTTTTTTGCCGCGAACCATTGGTCGATAGTAGTCACGCCGCTCGCCTTGGTGAGCGCGCAGGCCGTATCGTCCATGACCGGGGCGCCGAGCCATTCGAATTTTCTGCCGTCGAATTCAATCCCCTGGTCTCCTAAGATTTGCTGGAGAAGGAGCGAACCGATGAAATTACCGATGGTGAGTCCGTCCGGGGCACTGGCTTTATAGAGATAGTTGGCTGCCAATCGGCTTCCGGCTCCGGCCATGTTGTCAACGATCATCGTAGGATTGCCCGGAATATATTTCGGCATATGCCGGACGATGGTCCGCGCGTAGACATCGAAACCGCCGCCGGCCGCAAAGCCGACGATAACGCGTACGGTTTTGCCCTTGTAGAAATCTTGATCGGCCGAGGCGGCTTCAGTCCACTGCGGTGCGGCAGTGAGCAAAAGCACAGCCAGAATGCCGATGAGACGGACCATAGAAGCCTCCTCGTTGGATAGTGATGGGGCAGTCTTTTCCTACCGCAATTTGTCGCCTCAGCGCAAATTTCCCGTGTGACCCAGCGAATAGCGTCCCGGCTGCGGCCAAACCGTGAGGCCGTGGGGTTCTTTTTTCACCGGAATGCTTTTGACGCTTCCCGTCGTCGTGTCAATGGCGTAGACCGCGTCATCGTACCGGCCCGAAAGCCATAGCATCTTGCCGTCGATGCTGACGTTTCCCATATCGGGGCTACCGCCCCCGGGTATGGGCCAGGTGGCGATGATCTTGCGCGTGGCAAAGTCAATGACCGACACGCTTCCCTTGCCTTTAGGCGGGCCGTACACGCGGGCGACGCCCCGATTCGCCACGTACAGTTGAGTTCCGTCTCGGCTCGGATACAGACCGTGCGCGCCGAGACCGGTTTTGATGTGGCCGATCTCGGTGAACTTGTCCCCGTCCACTAAGAACACGCCTTCGCCCTTCATATCCGCGACGTAGAAAACCTTTCCGTCAGGCGAGATTCGAACATCCTGGGGCATGCCGCCTTTTGATAACTTAAGATAACCCACCACTTTCTTCTCGACCAGATTGATTTTGACGATACTTCCAGCGTATTCACAGGTGAAAATGGCGTAGTGCCCATCGATCGAGAAATCGGCATGATTAATACCAGCACAATCCGGCGTATCGATCGAATATTTGTGCGCCATGGTTTGGGGATCACGGAAATCGAGGCGCTTTCTGGCTTCGGCAACGATGATCGTCGCGCTGCCGTCGGGCGTGAAGTACATATTGTAGGGATCATCGACGGGAATTGATTTGCCAGGCTTGCCCGTGACTGGATCGATCGGCGTCACGCTGCCATCGGTCCTGCCTTCCGCATTATTATTGACCCAAAGTGTCTTCAGATCCCAGGAAGGCACGACGTGCTGAGGGTGTACTCCCACGGAAAATTTATCGACAATCTTGAAGGTCGCCGGGTCGATCACCCATACGTTGTTGGAGCTGCGGTTCGGGACGTACACACGCGACAGGTGTTTGGCGACCGTCGGGCTGAGCTTGTCCGGTCTTGTCTCGCTATACAGATTGTGGGGATCCACGACCGGAGGCATGCCGGGAACCGTCTGAATCGCTCGAGCTGCAGCCTTTGCTGCCGGCTCTGCGCCGATCGCGAAAGGCGTTAAATAGGCGAGAACCAAAGCCAGAGCCATGGCGACCCTGCCATAGGGTAGTGCTATCATATTCACGTTTACCTCCGACACCCGCACGTCTACCGAAGCAATCATTCGGGAGGAGCTCATATTAAACGAAAGTGTTGGGATTTTCGAATGTGGCGTTCAGGCAGCGTCTTTTTTCTTCTTGTTCTGGATGGCCCAATAGACGTTTTCCGGTTTGAGCGGCAGATCGTACACCCTCACGCCCAGCGCGTCGGCAACCGCATTGCCAATCGCTGCAGGCGTCGGTGCTAGACCGGGCTCGCCTAATCCTTTCGCGCCGTAAGGCCCTTCAGGCTCCGGAGATTCAACGATGATCGGAATCATCTTGGGCATGTCCAGCGATGTGACCAAGTGGTAGTCGAGAAATGACGGATTGCGGACCTTGCCGGTGTCGTCCACCACCATCTCTTCGTGCAGAGCCGAGCCGATACCCATGGCGAGTCCCCCTTCGATTTGCGCGACGCAGTTGAGTGGGTTAATCGCCTTGCCAACGTCATGGGCCGCGGACATTCGCAGCAGCCGAACCCTGCCGCTCTCCTCGTCAACCATGACTTCGGCCGCCTGGGTGGCATACATATAGAAGGCCGACGCGTGGTCACTGTGGCCGGTTTCAAGGTCCAAGTCTTTGCCGATCTCATAGGTGTAGGAGCCATCGCCACGCACGACTCCGTTCGTCCCGAGTTTTCGGCGAACGACTTCGCCAATAGGCAAGGCCATTTGCGGCTGATCTTTGAGGAAGACTCTGCCGTCGGCGAAATCCAGATCTTGAACACCGGCTTCGAGCATCGGGCTAGCCGATTCGGCAATCTGTTCGCGCGCATGAATCGCCGCGCGACGCACCGCGTTACCCATATGATAAGTGCTGCGGCTTGACGTTGTGGAGGCGTCGAAAGGGATCGCGTCGGTGTCCAGCGGATGCATGAAGACTTTTTCCATCGGGACTTTTAGCTCTTCGGCCGCGACTTGCGAGAGAATCGTATTGCATCCCTGACCGATTTCGACCGTGCCGGCAAGGACGGTCACTTCCCCCTTGCTATTGACGAGCACTCCCGCGTTCGAAGTGGTGGGCGACCGGGTCGGCTTTTGAATGCAGGCGAAGCCTTTGCCGATCTTCATGCCCGGCTTGATGGGTTGGGATTTCTTGCCCCATTCGATGGCTTCGGTGGCCCTCATCAGCGTTTCTTTCAATCCCACCGCATGAAGCTGCTCGCCCCAATAGGAAATATCGCCTTCGACGAAGATGTTTTTCATCCGAAGCGCTACCGGGTCCATTCCTAAACGCTTTGCGATTTCATCCATCTGTTGCTCGCACGCCCACGCGCCTTGGGGTATTCCATAGCCACGGTAAGAACCCGCGACGGGCTTGTTGGTGTAAACCGCGTAGCCGTCGACTTTGACATGCGGAATACGATACGGACCCGGGGCCGGAAGGCTGCCGCGAATGCACACGGTCGGGCTTTTCTCTGCATAGGCGCCGGCACCCCAATAAATGGTCATCTCCCGCGCCATCAACTTGCCGTCTTTGTTCACGCCGCTCTTGCAATAGACAACGGCTTCGTGACGCGTCAGCGTCGAAATGAAGGACTCTTCGCGGTTGAACTTCACTCGCACCGGCCGGCCGTTCGTGTGGAAGGCGAGGGTCACGGCGATGGGTTCCACTTTCAGGCCGCCTTTCGAACCGAAACCGCCGCCTTGGAGCGGATTAATGAAGCGGATCTTTTCCTTGGGCATGTTCAGCGCTTCGGTGATCTCGTGCAGCGCGCGGAACGGCGCATCATTGGCGACCCAAATCGTCAGCCGGCCGCTTTCTTTGTCCAATTGCGCGTGGGCGGAATGCGGCTCCATCGCGGCGTGCTGGATGATCGGCACGAAGTAACGTTCTTCGAGAACCAAATCGGACTGCTTGAGACCGGCGTCCACGTCACCGGTTCGAAGTTTGAAGTGCTCGGCGACGTTCGGGAGCTGCGAGCCGACGATAAACTCCGCCTTGCGATAGTTGTCGAACTCTTCGTGGATGGCAACGCATCCGGGCTGACACGCTTGTTCGGGATCGGTATAGACAGGCAGATCTTCGTATTCCACTTCGATGAGCTTCACCGCGGCTTGCGCCGTGTCTTCGTCCTCGGCGGCGACCGCGGCCACCGGCTCCCCGATGTAACGCACTTTTCCTTGCGCGAGGAAAGGTTTGTCCTTGATCGACTCGCCGTGCGTCCAGGGGGCGTCCTTGCCGGTTACGACCGCAACGACGCCGGGATACTGTTTCGCCTTCTCGGTATTCATGCGTTTGATCTTCGCGTGAGCCTTGGGGCTAAAGAGGACCTTGCCATAGACCATGTTGGGAAGGACGAGGTCATAGCCATAAATGGCCTGCCCGGTGACCTTTTCGTTGACATCGACCCGAGTGACCGGTTTACCAATGACTGTCAGTTCCGCCATGTTTCGCTCCACGGTCGCTTCAAAGCGTTCAATCGGCGAACGTATTGAACCGCTTTGAACATGATTAAACGTTCTTGGCTCTCAGTTCGGCGGCCGCATCCTGCACCGCCTGGATGATCTTGGCGTAACCGGTACAGCGACAGAGATTGCCGGAAAGCGCGAACCGAATCTCTTCTTCCGTTGGATTGGTATTCTCATCCAACAGAGCCTTAGACATCATCAGCATTCCCGGCGTGCAGTAGCCGCACTGCGCGCCACCGTCCTGAATGAAAGCCTTCTGAATGGGGTGGAGCTCAGGGCCGATCTTCAATCCTTCGATGGTCACGATGTCGGCACCTTCCAGCTCCCCGGAAAGCACCAGACAGGAATTGACCGCCTTACCATTGAGAAATACCGTGCAAGCGCCGCAATCGCCGGTCCCGCAACCTTCCTTCGTTCCAGTCAGGCCGATCTCGTCCCGCAGCAAGTCTAACAAGAGACGATGGTTTGGCACTTCGAGGGTTGTCTTTTTACCATTGAGAGTGATTTGGATTTTTTTCTTCATCATTACCTATCAAAAACCGGAGTGCTGGGGTACAGGAGTGTCCACTACTCCAATATTCCATCACTCCAATCTTCTTTAGTACCTCCGTTCTCGTCTATCGCACCATGGTACTTTGGCTGTGCATGGCGCTGCGGCATTCAGAATCGCCCGTTTCGTCATGATACCGACCATGGCGCGGCGATAATCGGCCGATGAGCGGACATCACTGATGGGCTTGCTCTCTTTGGCTGCTTCTTCGCCGATTCGTGCCGCCAGTTCTTCGGTAAGAATTTGGCCTTCGAGCATTCGTTCGGCGTTCTTTGCGCGTATCGGAGTGGGCGCAACAGCGCCCAGCACGATCCGAACGCCATCGCATCGCTTGTCTTTCTCAGCGAGGTTGTAAGCAACCGCGACGCCGACATACGCTAAGTCCATCATGTCGCGCGGCGAGAACTTGACGTATTCGCCTACAAGTTGCGGGCTGGTTTTGGGAATTGTGATTTCGGTCAATATTTCGTCTTGATCCATCACGGTTTCACCAGGCCCGCGGAAGAACTTTTCCAGTGGCAGGTTTCTCTCGCCGGTCGTGCTCACGATTCTTGCGGTTGCGTTGAGAGCGATCAAGCTCGGCGCCACGTCGGCGGAAGGAGTGGCGTTGGCCATGTTGCCCCCGATCGTTGCGCGATTTCTGATCTGAATCGAACCGACTTCCGCCGCGCTCTGGGCGAGAAAAGGATATTGCCGGGTGATGACCGGCGAGGTCTCGATTTCGCGCATCGTGGTCAACGCGCCGATGGTCATACTCCCGTCACTATTTTCGCGAATTCCTGAAAGCCCCGGGAGCTTTTTAAGATCGACGACGTATCTCGGGACCCATCCCTTTTCTTTGATGGCGATCACCAAATCGGTGCCGCCGGCTAGAAAGCGCCCGCCCGGACCGTTGTCCTTGACCAGGCGACTCGCTTCTTGCACAGAGTTGGGTTGATACATTTCTAAAGGTTCGGGACGTTTCATGATTCCTCAAGCCTGTTACTGGTTCATTAGTGGCACCCGACATCTATTCGATCGAGGCCCGAGCCCTTCCGAGCGCGGTCAATGGATCCGTGGCTGGTAGGCCGCCGCCCTGTCCTCTCCAAGGGTTGGCTATCCAACAGCCCGGACCTGAGCGACACCTGAGCCTTCGTCTGCCCGCGCTCTCGATCACTCGCCCCTCGCTCGCTTCACGGCTATTTACTTATCAACTCCTTAATAATTTACCATTACACGAGGGGCGTCACCATGCGGCCGATAGCTTGCCCGCAAGGCTCGCCGTCTCTCATCTGCACGCGACCGCGGACGACCGTGCAAACCGGAAGACCCTTGACCTTCCAGCCGTGCCATGGCGAAGGTTTGTTCTTGCTGTGGAGCCTGTTGACATCGATGACGGCTTCACTGTCCATATCGATAACTGTTACATCGCCATCTGAGCCAAGGCGGATCGCCCCTTTTTTAGGATAGACTTGCCACACCTTGGCCGGATTTTCACAGGCGACTCTGACGTATTGATTGAGCGTCAGTCTGCCTTTGTTCACTTCGGTAAGGATCAATGGCACGCCGGTTTCAACACCACAGAATCCAGAGATGCAATCCCAGATGGCCGGTTTGGTGAGCTTCCCGTAAAGATCGGAACCCTTTTCATCCAAAGTGTGAGGAGAATGATCGGTGGCAAGCGTATCGACATAACCATTACGCAGGCCATCCCAGAGAACTTCGGCGTGATCTTTCGTACGAACCGGCGGATTCATCTTTAACAACGAACCGACCTGATCCATATCGTTGGGCTCGCGCAGGAGATAATGCGGTCCGGTTTCGGCTGTGACCCTCAATCCTCGGGCCTTGGCATCGCGCACCATGTAAGCCGCCTGCTTGGAGCTCATGTGGAAAACGTGAAGCTTGGTGCCAAAGGTCTCAGCGAAGAAAAGGGCGTGATGTACGGACTCAGCTTCGCAGATATCGGGCCGCGACGCCTCCCAGAAACGCGCATCGTTTTTGCCCTCGGTTTTGAGCTTATTGGTGCAGTAGGCCATGATTTGGCGGTTCTCGGCATGAATACCCAACGGCAGTTTTGATTGCGCGATGTAATCGAACGCTTCCATGCACATGCCATCGTCGGGGAAGGGCAGGTTGCCGATCGTTTCGCCGAAGAAGATCTTGAAGCCGATCGCGCCTGCGCCGGCCATCGGCAGAATCTCCTTCGTATTGGTCTGGACGACCACGCCGGTGACGCCGAAATCGACGAGGGACTTCTGCTCGCCCAGTTGCTGCTTGGTCTTCACCTGTTCGGCGTCCGCTGTCGGTGGAACCGTGTTCGGCATGTCCACCACAAACGTCACGCCGCCACAAACTGCCGCCGTGGAGCCGGTCGTAAAATCTTCCTTGTGCGTCATGCCGGGCTCTCTGAAGTGCACATGTCCATCGATGATGCCCGGCAGGATGTGTTTGCCCTTGACGTCGATCTCCTCTTTGCCTTGGGGGAGCTGATCGTCCGTGCCAATGGCGACGAATTTCTCGTTACTGATCGCGACGCCGCCTTTGAAGGTTTCCGCGGGTGTGACCACCCAGCCGTTCTTGATAACTAAATCCGCTGCCATGTTTCTTCCTTTCTCTTTGAGTTTTCTATCAATTCACGGTTCCAGTGTTTCTTAATTCACGCATTTCCTGTCTCTGCTTGAGATCGGTCAGAACGTTGTCTTTGCCGGCTCGGATATGCGCGCGGATGATGGCTACGGCTTGTTGAGTATCGCGTTGCTTCATGGCTTCAAAGAGCCGGAGATGTTCCTGATGCGCCGTTATACCGCGTGCCGGATCATAGAGACCGTCCGTTCGGCGCTTTAATATGATGCGTTCGAAAACTTGGCTTAATGTCTTTATCAAAGTTTCGTTGCCGGATAGCCGGGCGATTTCTAGATGGATGTCTTGGTCATAAACGAGTCGCTCCCGGGTGAATCGTTTTTGCACGTCTTCGCCATAGCGATCCATCTTCTTGGCAAACTCAATGAGTACACCATGGGTCAGATTCTTGATGGCTCTTTCTACGGCGAAGGCCTCCAACGCTTCACGGAGATCGTAAAGCTCTTCCGCCTCTTGCAATCTAATTTCTTTGCAGGTAAAACCGCGGTTCGGCAGAAAGGCGACATAACCTTCCTGCACGAGACGGGTCAGGGCTTCTCGGACCGGCGTCCTGCTGACGCGCAAACGTTCGCTGAGTTCCTGGTGGTGAAGCTTTTGACCCGGCAAGACCTCATTGCACAAGATTAGATTCTTAATCTCATTATAAACACGGGCGGAGAGATTTCCAGAACCTCGTACTTTTGATTTACGATTGCGGAACCTGTAGGGCATGTGAAGGGAATTGCATAAAAGATTTTATGCAAACTTGTTATGAAGGAACCCTATCCAATCCTACCGTGGTTGTCAAACAAAACTCGGTTAAACTTGAAAAAACAATTGAAAATGATATGCGTTCTTGCGGTCTTAGTAGGGTCAAGATATTTTTTCGACTTCGAAGGCTGACTAAACCCAATCTATCTTAAGGAGGCAATTGTGGCACAGACTAAGTTACAAGCGATCGGCTTACGGCACGAGTACTATCAGCCGCGAACCGGCGGCAGGCTGTTGGCGTTGGATAACATCAACCTGCAGGTCGAAGACGGGGAATTCGTCACAATCGTCGGACCTAGCGGATGCGGGAAAACCACCTTCATCAATTTGTGTGACGGATTGCTCAAGCCGACGGCGGGGAAAATTGTTATCGACGATAAGCCTATTACCGGCCCCGGAACGGATCGTGGAATGGTATTTCAAGATTCTTGTTTGATGCCATGGCGCACTGTTTTCAAGAACGTCATCTTTGGCTTGGAATGCCAAGGATTGGATAACGGCGATGGTCAAGAGCGAGCGCGTAGGTTCATCAAGCTTGTCGGCCTCGACGGCTTCGAAGATCACTATCCGCACGAATTATCCGGCGGTATGCAGCAGCGCTGCAACCTCGCGCGGGCGCTGACTGTGGATCCACAAATCCTGATCATGGACGAACCGTTCGCGGCGCTGGATGCCCAGACCCGTGAAATCATGCAATTGGAATTGCTTCGCATCTGGCGCGAAGCGGGAAAAACGGTGTTGTTTATCACGCACCAGATCAACGAGGCGATTTACCTCGCCGACCGAGTTATCGTGTTCGCCGCCCGACCGGGCCGAGTCAAGGAAACCATGAAGATTGAAATTCCGCGGCCACGTCCTTTGAGTGTCAAGCGGGACAAACAATTTCTGCACTACGAAGATCACCTCTGGTCTCTGATCGAAGAAGAGGTCAAGAAGACGATGCTCGCGGACCAGGTTGTCCGCAATATTAACGCCTGATCATTCCAGTCGGGGGAGAAAAAAGGGTGCGGAGGATCAACTCCCAGGCCCTCATTCTGGTCGGGGCGATAGCCTTCGTCCTTTATCTCGCTGGTGTGCCGCTCGTGATGCTTCTTTATGGGAGCATTCGGAGCGCGCCGATCGGGGAGCCGGGGGCGACCTATACCATCCAGAACTACGTCAAGGCTTACGTCGATAAGGAATTTTACTTCCTTTTTCTCAATTCGATCTATTATGGGCTCGGTACCTGTGCGGTTACCTTCTTAATAGGGACCTTTCTCGCCTGGGTTAGCGAGCGGACGAACACGCCACTAAAAAAGCTGTTCGTGGTCATGTCTCTGATCCCGTTTATCATTCCGGGAATTCTCAGCACGATATCATGGATTCTGTTGCTTAGCCCCAAGATCGGACTCATCAATATAGCCCTGAAAGAACTGCTGGGGTTAGAATCCGCACCGTTCAACATCTATTCCATGTGGGGGATGATCTGGGCGGAAGCGATCCATCTCTATCCGCTGGTGTTTCTGCTAATGTCGGCGGCCTTCCGAAACATGGACACTTCGCTGGAAGAAGCGGCGTTGACCGCTGGATCGAGCACTTTTGCGACATTTTACCGCGTCACACTCCCACTGATGCGCCCCGCCATGTTCAGCGTCCTGCTGATCATTTTTATCCGGGGAATCGAGGCGTTCGAGGTGCCGGCGCTGGTCGGCGTCCCGGCGAAAATCTCTGTATTCACGACAAAAATTTTCTTGGCTATTCACCAGTTTCCCTCAGACTTCGGACTGGCGGGTGCCTATGCCGTGACCCTTTTAGCGATCAGCACGACCGGCGTTCTTATTTATGGCAGGATCACACGGCGCGAAGAACGCTATGCGACGGTCACGGGGAAGGGGTATCGCCCGCGGGTGATCGATCTTGGCGTATGGAAATATGTAACCCTCGGCATTTCTTTCTTGATTTTCTTTTTGGCTGTCATTCTTCCGGTGTTCGTTTTGCTCTGGTCCTCGTTCATTCCGTATTACGGCGTTCCTTCGCGCGAGTTGATGGAAAAAATGACATTGGCCAATTACCAATACATCTTGAATTATCCGCTGGCGATGACGGCATTTAAAAATAGCTTTTATCTTTCCGTAGGCTCGGCGACGCTTGTCATGCTCCTGACGTCGATCATTGCTTGGATCACGGTCAAAACCAAGTTGCCGGGACGAGCACTGCTCGACAACATGACGTTCATTCCGATCGCGATGCCGGGTATCGTCTTGGGCGTAAGCTTGATCTGGGTTTACTTGACGCTACCCATTCCGATCTACGGGACGATATGGGTTTTGCTCTTGGCTTACATCACCAAGTTCATGCCCTATGGAATCCGGGCGGCTTCAGCTTCGATGATTCAAATCAACAAGGAACTGGAAGAGGCTTCCCTGACGGCCGGCGGCACTTGGTTTCAGACCTTCAGGAAAGTGATTTTGCCGTTGCTGATGCCCGGCTTTACCGCGGGCTGGATCTATATCAGCATCATTGCCCTGCGGGAACTTTCCACCTCAATCTTACTTTACTCCTACAACAGCACGGTATTGTCCATTATGGCGTTTGACTTGTGGGAAGGCGGACAATACACCTACGTCTGTGCTTTGGGTGTATTGATGGTTCTCTTGCTGGTTACGATGGCTTACGTCGCAAGAATGCTGGGCGCGAAGGTCGGAATAGCGGAATAGCGCCGCGTTGCAGATCAAACAAACGAGCTCACGAACTCGGGAGGCCGAATGACAGAGAAGAAACACATGGTTCAAATCGAGTCGTTGGAAAAATATTTCGGCGAAGACAAAGAACGAGTGCACGTCCTAAAGGGAGTAACCCTCCATATTCCTGAGGGCTCGCTTTATACCTTCCTTGGGCCGAGCGGATGTGGCAAAACCACAACGCTTCGATGTGTCGCCGGTCTGGAGCGACCTGAAGGCGGTAGGATTAGTATCGGCGGTCAGACCGTCTTCGCCTCCGGCGAGCGGGTCTATATCCCAACTAACAAGCGTCCTATCGGGATGGTTTTTCAATCCTACGCGATCTGGCCGCACATGACGGTGGCGGAAAAT
The DNA here is from genome assembly GCA_035641275.1 of Candidatus Udaeobacter sp. Classification (GTDB taxonomy): domain Bacteria; phylum Desulfobacterota; class Binatia; order UBA9968; family UBA9968; genus DASQUN01. The sequence goes on from DASQUN010000141.1 coordinate 13,010, forward strand.
GTCGCCTATCCGCTGACGATCCAACGGCGCCCCAAAGCTGAGATCAAAAAGAGGGTAGGGGACGTGCTCAAGATCGTCGGTCTGGATGGACTGGAAGATCGCCCTGCCCCAAAACTTTCCGGCGGTCAGCAGCAGCGTGTGGCCTTCGCCCGCGCCCTCATCAATGAGCCCAAGGTCATGCTTCTGGACGAGCCGCTGAGTAACCTCGACGCCAAGCTGCGCGTGCAAATGAGATCCGAAATCAAGTCCCTGCAGAGACGGACCCATATTACCACGATCTTCGTCACTCACGATCAAGCTGAAGCCTTGGCCATCTCGGATCAAATCGCCGTCATGCACGGTGGCAGACTCATCGAAATAGGTTCACCTCATGAGCTTTACACTCGTCCCAAGAGAAGGTTTACAGCTACCTTTTTGGGACTTACCAATCTGATTGAAGGCAAAGTGCTAGAAGTAGACGGAGATTCCAGACCTGGAAAGATGGAAACCAAAAAAGGGGTGTTGAGTTTCATACCGGCACCTGGTTTGAAAAAAAATCAGGCAGCCATTATTTCGATACGGCCGGAAAATATCCCAGTGCACAAAGAGCGGCCTCCGTCGTTAGACAATGTGGTCGAAGGAACAGTTAAGGAGGCGATATTTATGGGCGACGCCTATCACTGCAAGATTGCGGTGGGGGACGATCTTTTGGCCGTCCATACTCACCCCTTCCAGAGCATTAGTACCGGGGAAAAGGTTTACCTGCATCTGGATCCAAAGAGTTGTAATGGATTGCCGGCGGATGATACGGAAGGTGTTGATGAATCGATGTTGGGGGACTAAGATAACTCATCCTGTGGATCTAAGGAGGATTGCCTATGACGGCACTAGAAGCCCGAAAGCTCGCTGAGGAGGACATGAAGGCGGGCAAAACGCCGAAATACACGGACCTGCGTGACTGGCTCGAGATTGTCGACAGTTTTGGCGAGTTGAAGAAAGTCGATGGCGTCGATTGGAATCTGGAAATGGGAACGCTCGCGGAGCTCCTGTCTCGCGAGTCTAAAAGCGGTGTCGTCCCGGCGGTTCTCTTTGATAATGTGCCGGGATACCCAAAAGGTTATCGAACTCTATTTGCTCAGAATGCTTCGTTTAAACGCATGGCGTTGAACTTAGGCTTGCCGATGGAGCTATCCAACCTGGACTTGGTGCGAGCCTTCCGACAAAAGCTCGTGACCCACGAACCCATTAAGCACAAGGTTGTCACCAAAGGGCCGATCCTTGAAAACGTGGACTCCGGAAAGGATGTCAACCTGCTCAAGTTTCCCGTTCCGTTCATGCACGAGCTCGATGGCGGCCGTTTTATTGGCACGGCCTGCTTGGTGATCACCCGCGATCCCGACGAAGGATGGGTGAATTTCGGCGCTTATCGCGGCATGGTCCACGACGAAAAGAGCATGGGACTCTACATATCGCCAGGAAAGCATGGCAGCATCCAGCGCGCTAAGTACTTCGAGCGAGGCAAACCCTGTCCGGTGGTTATCTCCGTTGGCCAGGACCCGGTGCTCTTCATGGTTTCAGGCAACGAGATCGACTACGGCGTATCCGAATTCGACTACGCAGGCGGTCTCAAAGGCGCGCCCATTGAAGTCATCGAGGGAAAGGCGACGGGTCTGCCGTTTGCGGCCAACGCTGAAATAGTTATCGAAGGCTGGATGGATCCGACCGATCGAAAGACCGAAGGACCGTTCGGTGAATGGACGGGTTATTATGCCAGCTCGAGCCGTCCTGAGCCCGTGGTGCGTGTGGAAAATGTTTACTACCGCAACGATCCGATTCTCTGCTGCGCCAGACCCGGTCGTCCACCGTCGGACTATTCGATAGCCAAGTGTATGGTGAAGGCGGCGTTGATTTGGGAACAGGTCGAAAAGGCGGGTGTCCCGGACGTGAAAGGCGTCTGGTGTCATGAGGCCGGAGGAGGGCGCTTGCTCAACATTATCTCGATCAAACAGCGCTACCCGGGGCATGCCCGTCAGGCCATGTTGACTGCGTCTCAGGTCCACGCTGGCGCGTATCTCGGCCGGTATGTCGTCGTGGTCGATGAAGACATTGATCCAACCAATACTTTTGACGTCCTCTGGGCCTTGGCCAGCCGGTCTGATCCAGTGGAGTCCATCGAGATCCTACGACGTTGCTGGAGCGGTCCCCTCGATCCGCGAATCCATCCGAGCAAAAAAGGCTTTAACTCCCGCGCCGTGATCGATGCTTGCCGCCCGTTTGAGTGGATGAAGGAGTTCCCGCCGGTTGCCGAGTCTTCGCCTGAGCTTCGTGATAAGGTTCGTGCAAAG
>DASQUN010000142.1:0-3077 GCA_035641275.1 Candidatus Udaeobacter sp.
GCGCTATTTATTTTTTTCATCGAGTGACTCCGGAAGTTTATCCTATGCGCTTTGATACCCGTTTCTATATCGCGGCGCTGCCACCACACCAGACACCGCTCCCTCGCTCTGAGGAGGTAACCGCCAGCCTGTGGATCAAACCGGAGCAAGCGATGGCGCGGGTTTATCGTGAGGATTTCCCGATCCTTCCGCCGACTACGACGGTGCTGGAGAGCTTTGCTCGGATTGCTTCTTGGGAACGACTCTCCGCGCAGTTCAATTTGAAATAAGCGCATCAACCCATTGAGAGGCTTGGGCAGTTGATCCGATGCATAGTTTAACAAACGTGCCAAGGTTCTTGATACTTCTTCCAGGACTGATTAAAACGGAAGTTGATCGAAATCCTATTCGAGATTGGAGGAAAACATATGACCACGGTTACGTTTAAGGGTAGTCCGGTGAACCTTTTGGGCAATGAGGCGAAAGCGGGGCAGGCGGCACCCGATTTCAAGGTTCAAAAGAGCTCCGATATGAGCGACTACACGTTGTCAACTTCTTCCGGAAAGACGCGCATCATTGCTACGGTTCCTTCGCTCGACACGCCGGTCTGCGATATGGAAACCAAAAGATTTAATGAGGAAGCAAGCAAACTGCCCAACGTTGAGATTGTCTGCATTAGCATGGACCTGCCGTTTGCTCAGAAGCGCTGGTGTGGCGCGGCCAACGTGGATAAGGTCATGACGGCAAGTGATCACCGGGACGCCTCGTTCGGCAAAAATTACGGCGTTTTGATCTCCGGCGGCCCGCTCGATCGTGTTCTCGCGCGCGCGGTATTCGTCATCGGGCCAGACAACAAACTCAAACACGCGGAATACGTGAGTAGCATCGGTGATCATCCTAACTATGACGCTGCTCTTGCCGCAGCCAAGTAGTTCGCCATTTTCGGCTGTTAACCCCATAAACCCGGACGGGATTTTCCCGTCCGGCCTTTTTGTTCGAAGTCGGACCAAGCGGTGAGCCTGACGGGTTGTTGACTGCCGGCAGAGGTTGCTTTCGACCCGTTCAGGCTCAACGGAGTTTTGACCCATGAAGAACGCCCGCTACGACTACATTCCCATCATTAGACGGAAAAAGATCCAGTGGCCCAACGATGCGCGCATCGCGCTTTGGGTCGCGCCGAACATCGAATTTTTCCACTTCGACATGCCCATTCGCGGTTCGGGGAGCAGTCATGCGCCTGATGTGCCGGGCTACACGCTGCGCGACTACGGCTCGCGCGTCGGTGTTTTTCGCATCATGGACGTGCTCGATCGGTTCAACATCCGGGCCAGCGTTCTGCTCAACGCCCAGGTCTGCGAGCAGCACCCGGCGATCATCGAAGAGGGGAACAAACGGCAATGGGAATGGCTGGGTCACGGCATGACCAACAGCATTTCGATGCTCGATTACCGCGTCGATGAAGAGCATGAGATTATTCGCCAGGTGAAAGAGATCATTGCCGCAGCGACCGGAAAGGCGCCGAAGGGATGGCTCGGCCCCGGATTGGGCGAGACCTTTAACACGCCCGATCATTTGGCAGCGGAAGGATTCGAATATGTTTGTGACTGGGGTTGCGACGATCAGCCGGTGCCTATGCGCGTCAAAAGCAGTCGCATGATCGTGGTTCCCTATGAACTGGGAGTCAACGATATTCGCGTTTTCATTCGTGAGAATCACACAGCCGAAGAATACTATCGGATGGTTTGCGATCAGTTCGATACTCTCTACCGTGACAGCGCCATGGGCGGGAGAGTACTCTGTCTGCCGCTTCATCCTTTCGTCATCGGCATTCCCTACCGGATCAAATATCTGGAAAATGCCTTGGACTATATCTGTTCCCACGACGGTGTCTGGCGGACGACCGGCGGGGAAATTGCTGAGTGGTACTACCGGCACTATTATGAAGATCCGGGGAAGTATGAAGGATAGAAGTGGAGCGAGGCAGTTGGAGCGATGGAGTCATGGAGTGTTGGATTCCGTGTTGGAGAACGTTCGGAAGCATGGCGCCTCTCCCGCCATGCTATTGAGGCCCGAGTTCGCCCGTTAACGACACAGTGGAACGGACCTCTATCGTTCCCGCTTCTACGGGAGTCGGCGCGGCGGCCATGACATCCATCTGTGCTCCCCGCGCTTGAGCCATGACAATCGGACGAACTCCGCGTTCGGCCTCTGTGACCGAGAGGACCCGGACAATTTTCAACCCCAGAGCGGTCGCGATCTCTTCCGCTTTCGCTTTGGCTTTCTGCGATGCCAAACGAAGGGCTTGCAGCTGCGCGCTCTGTTCATCCTTGAGACTAAAGGCAAGCCGGTTTATCGTGTTTGCTCCTGATTGCATGCTAGCGTCAATCAGCTTGCCGACGTTGCTCAGCGTGCCGGTTTTTATGCGCAGCATGTTGGTGGCCGTGTAGCCCACGAGCTCCGGCTTGCCACCTTGGGGATAACGGTAATTCGGAGTCAATGCGTAACTGGCTGTTTTGACCTCATCGCCTTTCGCCAAAATTTTTTTGACTTCAGCCATCACCCGGGCGAGCTTATCAGCGTTTTCCCTCGCCGCGTCCGGCGCATTCCTGGATTGAGTTACGACCCCGATATCGATCTCTGCCTGATCGGGCTCGACGGTCATGACGGCTTCGCCGCTGGCCGTCACCGAAGGTGCCCTCGGCCTTTTCTCCGCTTCTTGAGCGTAGGCGGCGCTAGTTAACAACAGGACGGCAGACCCTATGAGCATGAAACTTTTCATGTGAAATCCTTTCATGGTGGAAGAACAATCCAAAAGAGGCTACAGCAAATTTACCTCTCCCGCTAGGCTCGACGATGGGCCCTTACCTATTGGACTATGGCCACTGGATTCTTGTTCGCCATGAAGCGAGTCAAGTCTCAAGACGCTCATCGAATCAAAAAAACCCTAACTCAAAGCTAATCAAGACAAGCCAGCGCACTAATCCGTTCATTCAGTATTAACCCCCCCTCTCGACATTTTTTTTCACGCCGCGTGATTCCATTGCAAGAAATGACGAATCCCTGCTAATTCGTATCTGTGACCGTCGATGCCGCAGCCA
>DASQUN010000143.1:0-25885 GCA_035641275.1 Candidatus Udaeobacter sp.
CACCTCGGGCTTCATTCTCACGGCCAAGGCTTTGCTTGACGAGTGCCCGCAACCGTCCGAACAGCAGATCAAAGATTACCTGATGGGAAACTTCTGCCGTTGCGGTTGCTATCAGGAAATCGTCCAAGCCATCAAGAACGTGACGGGGAGCGGATTCGATAAACATGACTAAAACCCTGCGCTCTTGGCGCCTGGGCGTGTGATACCCCCCTTCATCCTGGAGGATGTCGTCCCGGGTAATCACCGTGACGACACCGGAGACCGTAACGGCCTTGGAAACATCGATTCTCTTAATGCGCGCGTGCGGCAGCGGGCTGCGCAGAATTTTTCCGTGGCACATGCCGGGCACGGCCATGTCGGCGAGATACTGCGCCTTGCCGGTGACCTTGGTCTCGTAGTCCAACCGGCGAAAGGTTTTACCGATATCTGCTAGTTCCATCGCATTATTCCGTATTCTTCTTATGGTCGGCGCGCGCAAAGGCGTGGTTCGATAAACTCACCACCCAGAGCACGGTCGAAGAAGGCCGCCAAAGTTCGGTCACATTTTTCGACTTAGGTCCTCGCCACATTTTTAATCGCCTGCACAATCTCCTGATAGCAACCGCAACGGCAGAAGTTTCCCATCAGGTAATCTTTGATCTGCTGTTCGGACGGTTGCGGGCACTCGTCAAGCAAAGCCTTGGCCGTGAGAATGAAGCCGGAGGTGCAATAGCCGCACTGCAGCGCGCCGAACTCCATAAAGGCTTCCTGGAGGGGATGGAGAGCATTGCCTTTGCTCAAACCCTCGATGGTCAAAACCTCGCAGCCCTGCGCATCCACGGCCAAAACCGCACAAGCGCTTACCGGCTTTCCGTTGACAAGCAAGGCGCACGCGCCGCACACCTGAATGTCGCAGCCGAGCTTGGCGCCGGTCAAACCAAACTGCTCGCGCATCAACTCGAGCAGCGTCGTACGCGCTTCTACCTCTGCGCTGCGCTCAATTCCGTTGACTTGAAGTGAAATTGTTTTCTTCATTGAGCAGTTTACCAACCGTTAAACATCTTTTCTTTTTACCGCCGGTTTGAGCATCTCCTACCGCCTTCCTCTTTGCCACCCCGAATGCTTCTATCGGGAATCCAGAGGAATTCGTGACTGGACCCCCGATAAAAACATTCGGGGGTGACGACTGTGGACTCGTAAATGAAAAGACAAATGACTACTGACCCCCATATTGATCTCACTCTAACCCGCCCTCAGGGAAGGATGAGGGCTCGTTCATAAGCTTTGCCGGCCGCGCGTTTGACCAGCGTGCGAATGATCGCCCGCTTGTAATGTTCAGAACCACGCAGGTCGCTCGTGGGGCTACATTCCTGCGACGCCATCCTGGCCGCTTCATCCGCCAACTCGGACGTTAGCTTCTTTCCTGTAAGCAGCGCTTCGGCCTTTCGTGCTCTAACTGGCGTGGGACCGACACATCCAAGTACAATCCGGACGATCCGGCAAAGCGGCTCGCCAGATTCCAGTGAAATCCTGACTGACACACCGGCGGACGGTTTGTCGACGACGGAGCTGCTGGAGAATCGGATGTATTCAATTCCTGAATGGGGCGGGAGGAGAGGCAGCAGCACGTGCGTCAGTATTTCGTCTTCAGCCAGGCTCGTTTGATAAAAGTCAACAAAGAGTTCTTCAACCAGCATGATGCGGTGTCCGCCGGGCCCGGCGATCTTCGCTCTCCCATCCAGCGAAATAAAAATTTGTGCGAGATCCGTCAGGGGTTCGCCGGACGCGAGATTGCCGCCAACCGTCCCCATATTGCGCACGCGAATATTGGCGACTTCTCTTTCCGCTTCACATAGCACTGGAAATTTCTCTTTGACCAATGCCGACGTCTCGACCTCGTGATGCGTGACCAGCGCCCCGATGGTCAGTCCTTCATTGGCATCGAACTTGATGCCCCTGAGTTCAGGAATCTTTTTAATGTTGACTAGCGCCTTGGGCTGATACAGCCCCTGCTTCATCAAAATCGTTAAATGCGCGCCGCCGGCAAATACCTTCGCCTCGCTGCCATGTCGCTTGAGCAGCGCGCAGGCCTCGGCGACGGTGGTGGGTTCGAGATAGTCAAAGTTCCTCACGTCTCTCTCTTCTCTTTCTTATTCAAAGTTCCAGGTTCAAAGTTCAAAGTTTTGGAATCATCGTTGAACCTTGAACATTGAACCTTGAACCGCCGTCTTAGAGATATTTAACCTTATCGACGCCGGGGATTTCGACCTTCTCGAAGCGCCAGCGCTCTTTCATCGGCGCGGTGGCGTCGATACCCAAGCCGGCGGTAACGCGGTTCTCCGGGCAAGAAGGGTCGAGCGTCGAACAGGCGATCCGAGGAATGATGATGGCGTCCTTGTCCGCCTGGAAGCGCGTGGCCATCGCCCAATCCACCTGCATGGGGTCGAAAGGATCGATATCGTCGTCGACAACGATCACTTGCTTTAGCCCGATGCCCATCGAAAGTAAGGCGAGTATGACGTTGCGTCCTTCATTCTCAGCCCGCTTCTTGATCGAAACCACCACGTGATGGCGAAATGTGCCGCCTGGAGTCATATTAACGGCGCGCACTTCCGGGACGACTTTTTTCACCTCGCGATACACCACCGCGGCATTGCCGTATTCGATCAGCGTGTGATTTTCCGTCACCGGCATGCCGGTAAGCGCGGTCTGCCAGATCGGATTTTGCCGCATCGTGATAGCGGTGACTTTAAGGACCGGCGCCTGTTTCGCTTCGCTGTAGCAGCCGGGGTATTCGCCATAGGGTCCGTCGGCGACCCGCTCGCCAGGAATCGTGACGCCTTCGATCACGATTTCGGCAAACGCGGGCACCTCCACGTCGATGGTTTCGCACTTGGTTAATGTAACCGCCGCGCCGCGCAAACCGCCGGCGACGTGGAACTCGTCGATGCCGAACGGCACCCTCGCCTGCGAGCCGACAACGATGGCGGGATCGACGCCGATGGCAGTGGCGACTTCCAAGCCCTGTTTCTTTTCTTCGGCCATCAAAATCATCCGGCCCAAATGATGATCCGCCGGCGCCCACAGCGACAGCCGGTCCTTGCCCAGGACGAGCATACGGTGGATCGATAGATTACGTATGCGGGTGTCAGGATCTTTGCCGACCTGCACGCCGATGGTAACGTAGGGTCCGCAATCTTTGCTCGCGTGCGTGACGATGGGCAGCTTGGATAAATCAACCTGATTGCCGGTCCATTTGATCTCTTTGCATGGGCCGGTCGAAACGATCTCAGGCGGAACGCGCTTGTCCTCCAAGGTCAGATAGCGTTCGAGCATCTGCTCCTGCGCCACGCCTAAGCCCAGCGCAACCAGCTTTCGCGTCGCGAACAAGCCACCCAAAACGCGCCAACCCGGATAGCTTTTGATATTCTCGAACAGCAGCGCCGGGCCTTCGATATCCGAAGTCTTGCGCATGCCCGCGGCAATCTCGTATTTCACATCGACGGCTTCCTTCACGCGCACAAGCTGCCCCTGGCTTTCCAGATATGTCAAGTAACCCCTGAGGTCTTCAAACATGGATCCGTCCTAACTTTCAGTGAACCCTTATCGGGAGAGATCCCTCACTCGTTCAGGATGACGACGCATTGATTGCCCTGCTGAGCCCAGCGAAACATCTCGCCGTCTCTCTCTTATCAACGATCGCGCCGTCACTTCAACCGCAGCAGCGGCAGCACGTCCTTCATGAACCGCTCGACCTGTCGGACCTGATGTCGCGACGTGAAGCGAAGTACCGGGGTCGTAATCCCCATGTCGATCCAACCCTGGATCATGCGCGCGCACTCCTCGGGCGGGCCATGAGCAAGCCAGATTTTCAGTAACTCTTCGGGCGGATAACCCCTGCCGTAATAATGATCGAAGTAGTATATCGACTCTTCGCGTGCCGCTCGCCGGTCGTCGTTGATATTGACCATGCCGTGAATCGCCACTTCGAACTGACTCAGATCTCTTCCCTGTTCGTCGGCAAATTCTTCGATGAGATCCAGCCGCCGCCGAAAGTCATCCGGCGGCACCGCCATCGTGATGTAACCGTCCGCCAGCGTTGCCACCCGCTTCATCGCTACTTCGATTCCTTTGTCTCCGACAATGGCCCGATCCGGACTAACGGCAATCCAAATTGGACAAGGCTTCTGGACCGGTTTAGGTACGACGCGGTAGCCCTTTAGGCTATAATATTTCCCTTGGTGATTTACCTCTTCGTCGTTCCAAAGCTGACGGATGAGCCTGATCCCTTCTGTGAGTCTTCCCACCCGTTCTTCTTTCTTAACGCCGAAGGCTCGCATCTCACCTTCATGTCCGCCGCCGATGCAAACACCCAAGATCGTTCTTCCTTTGGACACTTGGTCCAGACTCGCCCATTGAACCGCCAGGAGCACGGGATGGCGCACGGGAAAGCTCGCCATACAGATTACGCCCAACCGCAGCTTTTGCGTACGCGCCGCCGCCGCGCTGAGCATGACGATCGATTCGATCCGCGGTTTGTGAATGAGACTGTCACCAAACCAGACCGATTCGAAAACACCCCCCTGTTCCGCGAGGACAGCCGCGTCCAAAATTGTGTCGATGTCCGTGAGACCGAAGAGCACCCCGCGATTCGGCAGGCTTAAGCCCCATCTCACCGGCAAACTACGCATTCTTGCATTACCCGGCTCAGCGCTAAGGCAACGTTTGGCACCTGTCCGACACGTCTACTGGGTAATACAACTCTTGTAACCCGTGTACCCGTAGCATCTTGACAGCTGCAGGCAACTTGCAGAATATGATGAACCAAAGGCGGCATTCGGAAGTGCCCACACGAAACCTGTCTCACCCTACCACCAACGAATTTCAAAGCAAAGAAAAGAACACGGAGGTAACCCAAGATGGCGAAGGATTTGCGGAGCTATTTGGATGAATTGCTCGAGAAGCGGCCGAACGATGTGGTCATTGTCGATCGCGAGGTCGATCCACGATATGGAGCCTGCGCGGTCGTCGAGAAGTTCGAAAGGGAGAACAAATTCCCGCTGGTCTTCTTCAAGAATATCAAGAATTCCAAGTTCCCCCTGGTCATTAATCTTGGCGCCACCTACGAACGGCTGGCCTTGGCGCTGGGTTCACCTTCTGTACCCCAGATGGTCAAGGACCTGGCGCAGAGAGAGCACAATCCGACGCCGGTCAAAGAGATCTCCGCCAAAGATGCGCCGGTAAAGGAAATTGTCTTGCGAGGCAATGACGTCAATCTCGATCTGCTGCCGATATTAACCCACAATGAAGGCGATGCGGGCAGTTACATCAATGCCGCGGCGTTGATCTGCAAAGAGCGCGGCTCCAATGCGGTCAACGTCGGTATCTACCGGCATCAGAAGCAGGGGAAAAGACAGCTCGGTCTGATGATTAATCCAGCCAATCACGGCAATTACGTCCGTGCTGAATATGAAGACCACAACGAGGCGATGGAAGTCGCGCTCGCGATCGGCCATCACCCCGCCTTGAACATGGCTGCCGTCAGCAAGCAAGCCGGGGTTGGGCAGGAATTGGAAGTGGCCGGCGCTTTTCTCGGAGAACCGCTGGAAGTGGTGAAGGCGGAAACGGTTAATCTCATGGTTCCGGCACGGTGCGAAATCGTCATAGAAGGCGTGGTGCCGCCAAAGAAACGGCAATATGAAGGTCCTTTCGGTGAATGGCCGCACTACTATTATAAAGAAGGCGAGCAGCCGTATATCGAAGTAACGGCGATCACGATGAGAAGAAACCCCATCTATCAGAGCATCCACAGCGCCCATTTCGAACATAATATCATCGGCGCGGCGCCGCGACTGGGAAGCCTTTTCCGGCGCATCCAAGAGGCCGTGCCTAGTTTGACCGGCGTCAATATGCCGATTTCCGGCGCTGCCCGCTCTCACTGCTACATCTCGCTCAAAAAGCGTGCTGAGGGAGAACCGAAACAGGCCGCGTTCGCAGCATTCGTCACCGACCCGAATATCAAGCATATCATCGTCGTCGATGACGACATCGATGTGTTCAATGAGACGCAGGTTCTTTGGGCGTTGGCGATGCGGTTCCAAGCAGACCGAAATTTGGTCATTATTCCTAATGCCCTCGGCTCGCACTTGAACCCGACCGCCTACGGCCACGACCGCATGGAGAAAGGCCCGATGGAGACGAAGCTCATCTTCGATGCGACCAAGCCGCTGCCGCCCTACGAGTTCCCGAAAGAAGCGAAGGCGCCCGATGAGGTGATTAATCGCATTGACTTGGCACGAGATACGCGAGGCTACGACCCGGGCAAGGACAACAAGGTCATGACGGGGCAAGACTAGCCCGCGCGCTCGGCGGGATTGCAAATGTCATATCTCCAATCGCAGAGATTTGAACTGTGAGAGCTGAACTTCTGAACAACCTGAAGATACGAGATACCGCGTGCGGCGACGAGCGGATCGTTGAGCTCCAAGGGGTTTCCAAAAGTTTTCACAAGATCATCAAGCACAGTTCTACCGAGCTCAAGGCTCTCACGGATGTGACTCTCTCCATCCGTGAGAATGAATTTATTAGCATCATCGGTCCGAGCGGTTGTGGCAAGACAACCCTGCTCAAGATGATCGACGGCCTGCTTCCTTACGACAGCGGAGAAATCCTGATCAACGGCAGAAGGGTGACCGCGCCTGGCCCGGAGCGGGCGGTGGTTTTTCAGACTTTTGCTTTGCTGCCGTGGCGAACCGTGCTCGCCAACGTCGAATTCAGTCTGGAGCTGCGACGCGTTCCGAAGGAAGAGCGCGCCAAGACTGCGCGAGAATACATCAAGCGCGTTGGGCTTGCCGACTTCGAGAACCACTATCCGCACGAACTTTCCGGCGGCATGCAGCAGCGCGCCGGGCTGGCGCGCGCCCTCGCGGTCAATCCGATGATCCTTCTGATGGACGAACCGTTTGGCTCGGTGGACGCGCAAACCCGCCAATTGCTCCAGGAAGAGCTACTCGAGCTTTGGCAGCGGGAACAGAAAACCGTAATCTTCGTGACCCACAGCATGGACGAGGCGGTCTATCTTTCCGACCGAGTAGTAGTGATGACGCCGCGCCCCGGACGAGTGGCTGAGATTCTGGAAGTGCCGCTGCCTCGGCCTCGCGCTGCCGAGGGCGTCCGGCGCGACCCACGTTTTGTCGATCTAACGAATTACATTTGGGACAGCCTGAAAAAGGCGATGGAGAACCATCATTGAAAAGCCGCCTCGGAACCAATGTCATTTCGGTTATCACCCTGGGAATACTCTGGGAGATTGCCGGACGGGCCGCGGACAGTGCCCTGATACCGCCAGTGTCCAAAATCGCCAGCGCCTGGCTCAGGCTCCTCGCCAGTGGCAAGCTCCTGGATAATCTCATCATGAGCCTAGGCACTTTGGCGGCCGGTTTCTTCTTGGCCCTGACCGTCGGTATCTTGTTGGGCGTGCTCATGGGACGCTTCCGCGGAGTCGAGCATTTCTTCGACCTTTACATCAATGCCTTGATGTCGGCGCCCGCGACGGCCTTCGTGCCGGTCCTCATATTATGGTTCGGCCTGGGCGTCGGGTCGCGGATCGCCGTAGTCTTTCTCTTCGCCTTTTTTGTCATCGTCATTAACACCCTCACCGGGGTAAAGCAGGTCGAGCGTACCTTCGTCGAAATGGCGCGCTCTTTCGGCGCGGGAGAGAGAGATGTCTTTTTCAAAATCATCCTGCCCGCCGCAATGCCCGCAATCATGGCCGGTCTCAGCTTGGGCATGGGCCGAGCAGTTAAGGGCATGGTGACGGCTGAAATGTTACTCACCTTGACTGGGATCGGCGCGATGATCATGCAATACGGCTCCGCTTTCGCGACCGATGCGCTCTTTGCGGTTATTCTTACGATTCTGATTCTTGCCGTGATAATGATGAAGCTGGTCCAACTCGTCGACCGGCGCTTGACCGGATGGAAAGCCGAGATCGCGATCGAATAGTCCGATACAGGAGGGTCGTTTCATGCGTAAATCATTTCTGAGGCTGGGACCGATATTGCTCACCCTCACTGTCGGTTTGCTATGGGGAGGCGAAGCACGGGCACAGAAGAAAGTCAGGTTTGCCTATCCCTCGTCGGCCGATATGGGCGATATCCCGTCGCTGCTCGCCTGGGAGCAGCTCAAAGCACAAGGGATCGAGATCACGCCGAAGTTTTTCCCCAAAACGGACCTGGCCGTTCAAGCGGTGGTTGCCGGAGAAGCCGAGATCGGCTCCGCAGCCGGCATCGCTGTGGTCAAGGCGGTCGAGAGTGGCATGAACCTCAGGATTATCGGCGAGCAGGTGCGCAACGAATGGCAGCTGGTCACGCCGGTATCATTCAAAGATGCCAAACAGCTGGACGGCAAGCGGGTCGGCTACCATGCGCCGATCACAGTCACCGAGGCACTGGTCAAATGGATGGCAAATCATTACAAGATCAGCCCCAACTGGATGATCATTCCCGGCTCCGATGTGCGCGCCGAAGCGCTGATGCGCGGGCAGCTCGATGCCACTCCGGCGGAAATCGGCGACGTGTTGAACATCCTGCAAGCCAAACCGGGCCAGTTTCACGTCTTGATCTCTTATGCGAAGATTTTCCCCCAGCTTATCGGCTCGATGTACTTCGCCCGCGCCGATTACCTGCAGAAGAACGGAGCGGTAGTCGAAAGCGTCCTCGAGGCCATTCTCAAAGCGCACCGGTCGGTCGAAGCGCAGCCGGGCTTGGTTAAAGAAAACGCTCTCAGGCTGCTTCCCGAGACCAAGCCCGAGCTGATCGACGCCACCGGCGCGGCTTACAAAGAACTGAGGATTTGGGACATCAACGGCGGCGCCGGCAAGGAGCGCGGGGACGCGAGCATCAAATTCTTCGAGGAAGCGGGCTTGCTCAAGAAAGGCGCCGTGAACTTCCAGCAGGCCTTCGACACCGGCCCTCTCGATCGGGCGCTAAAGAAGATCGGACGAAAATAGCAGGATGAAAGCCGGCACCCTCAGACTCCTTTCGCTGATTGTCCTTGGACTCGTATGGGAAGTGGTGGGGCGGACTCAGAATCCGCACCTGCTGCCTCCTTTATCCAGGGTTCTAACGACCTGGATCGAGTTGCTCCTCTCAGGGCAGCTTTTTCAGGCTCTTGGGGTGAGCCTGCAGGCGCTCGTGCTCGGCTTTCTTTTGTCGGTGGTGTTCGGCGTTCCGCTCGGTTTGTTAATGGGGCGTTATCGGCGGCTCGAATCCTTCCTCAATATCTACATGACGGCCCTGTTGACCGTGCCGATGATCTCGTTCATCCCGTTTTTAGTCATCGCTTTCGGACTGGGCCTTCATTCCCGGGTCTGGATCGTTTTTCTTTTCGCCTTCGTTATTATCGCCATCAACACCACGGCCGGAGTGCGCAATGTCGAGCCAAGCTACATGGAGATGGCGCGCTCATTCGGAGCGCGGGAGGGAGAGTTGTTTCTGAAAGTGGTCCTGCCCGCGGCACTGCCGATGATTATGGCCGGAATCCGGCTCGGCATGGGTCGCGCCGTTCTGGGAATGGTAACGAGCGAGATGATCCTCGCCGTGGTCGGCTTCGGCGCCATGCTCATGACGTTTGGCGCCTCGTTCAATAGCCCCGCTCTTTTCGCGACGCTCTTGACGATTATTCTTTTAGCGGTCGCGCTGCTGGCTCTCGTTCAGTATGTCGACCGGCGCCTGTCGCCGTGGCGGACGGCGTCATAGCCAGAGCGTCAGAATAGTTTCTTGTTTCTGGTCTTTAGCCCGGATCATTCATCGTACTCTAGCTTAGGAAAGCCGCGCCGCTGCTTTCTCGCCCCCGCGCCGAAGGACGAGCCATGGAGGCCGGGCTCAGAGAAACGTTAAGGTTTCGTTCAGGCCCGGATGGGAGGAAATAAGCACCATTGGAGCGGATCGGGTGGTGGCCTACAAGGTAGAGGTCCATTGAGCGCGGCCGGAAAGGGCTCGCCCCGAAGGCTTGAGACAGAGTGTCGGCGCTTCTCCAGCATTGCTGAATAATCCGGGCTGTTCCTCGTTTTCTCCCCGCCCCTGAAACCAGAAATTGAAACATTAATTATCCTTTATAGATCATAACCCGCAGATCTTTGCCCCGGCCGCCCTCCGGGCACGCGCTGATGCCGACCAGGCAATCCATCTCGGCGCGCAAGTCCATGTGATCCCCGCCGGGGGTCGGACGGATCATAGCGTAGCGCATGGAGCCGGTCTTCGCATTAATCACCATCGTCTGAAAGATATTGAGCGGGCTCGGCACGTCTTCTTTGGCAACGCCATGCGGCTTCAAAGCCTTTGAGAGGTTTTCCCAACAGCCGTGTTTGGGCGCGGCGCCTCTTTTTCTCCCGAGCCTTTTCCATACGCCACCGTAAATTCTAAAAATCTGATCACCCCACTGCTTGTAAAAGGATGTACTGCACATTCCCTTTTCCATGTCATGGGTTCCCCTGTAGGTATCCTCAACAATGGTCATCATGATGTTGTTGAATTTGGAAATGAGCAGGTCCCCTTTCGTTACATAGATCTTTCCCTGATCGACCTTGGTGCGCGCCTGATCGAAGCGTTCTCTCACGTTGTTCAGATTGAAAACAACGAAATCGGCGGTGGACTCGCCGATAACCCGAATGATCTGACCCTTTTTGACCGGAAAAGCTTTTCCCGTGTTGCTCTTGATGACCGACTCGCCGATAATCAACGGTTTCCTCCTCGACAGTCTCTGATTGCCGCCGTACGTTAGCTGATGGGCTCGACCGAATGCAAGGCTTTATTTGAGCTACGGACCAGTCATTTTTTCGCGACTGATATAGACTCTGACCTTTGATAGATCAGAGAGAACGAAACGATCGAGTTTTCATAATGAGAAACACGGGAGCCTGTTCGACCAGCTGGAGCCTGCCGACAGCTGAGGCCGTGAGCCGTACGTAGAATTCATCTCCCGCAAACACTGTGATCATCGCCTGCCCGTCAAGCAATTCGATTCTTCGAACGACTCCCGGCAAAACGTTGCCGGCGGAAATCCCCTCGGGCCGCTGTGTGCCGACGAGAATATCTTCGGCGCTGATGCGGATCTGGAGCAAGGGGTTTGCCGGTTCAGAGACATAAGGGATGAATAGCTCCTGACCGGATTCCAACCGAACCTTGGTGCGACCCGCTCTCGAATCTGACTCGACGAAAGTTACGGTGAACACGTTTTCGAATTGCTCTTCCGGGATCTGCATGATTGCCTGTGTCGATCTAAGCACCTCTCTCGGAATTCCCTGAGCCACTAACTTCCCTTGGCGGATCATTAAGACCCAATCCGCCAACGTCAACACTTCAGTCAAGTTGTGCGTCACGTAGATCATCGGAATCGAGAATTCATCCCGGACGCGCCCGAGGTAGGGCAAGATTCTTTCCTTGAGCCCGACATCCAAAGCCGCTAAGGGCTCATCCAGAAGTAGGAGTTGGGGGCGCGACAGGATCGCCCTGGCCAGCGCAACCCTCTGGGCCTCTCCTCCCGAGAGCTTGGTGACGGTACGGTCCAAGAGGCTGCCGATTTCCAGAATACCCACAACGTGATCCATACTGATGTCATCAGATTTGTTGGCGTACGGTTTACGGTCAGCACCGAAGAGGATATTCTCACGAACGGAGAGATGAGGAAACAATGCTCCTTCCTGAGGAACGTAACCGATTCCCCTTTCCCGCGGTGGCAGGTTGATTCCCCGCGCGGACGAATACAGGGTCTTCCCGCTGGCCTCGATTTCTCCCGCCGCAACGTTCCTCAAACCGGCGATGGCATCGAGAAGCGTGGTCTTGCCCGCACCGGACGGCCCGAAAATGGACGTCACGCGCCGATCGAATGAAGCATCAACGTCCAATTCGAAATTCGCGAGTGATAGCCGGCAGCGCAACAGCATCCTACGCCTTTTTTTCAGAGCGCAGCAGCCACTCCGAGCACCAGACGAACACAAACGCCAGCATGACTGTGATCCCCAGCAGCAGGTAAGCCTCGGGGTCTTTGCCCAATTGAACGAAATTAAAAATAGCCAATGAAAGCGTCTGGGTCTGGCCGGGAATATTACCCGCCAGTAAAATCGTGGCTCCGAACTCCCCAAGCGCCCGCGAGAAAGCGAGCAACGCTCCGGCAACGATACCTCTGTATGCCAGAGGAATCGTGATAACAAAAAAAATCCGCGGCGCCGACGCGCCCAGTGTCGCGGCGATCTGCTCCAGCCTGGGATTGACTTCCGAAAAGGAAGTCCGGACCGAGCGAACCATGAGTGGAAAGGACATCACCGCCATGGCGATGAGAACGCCTTTCCAGTTGAAGACGATCTCCACTCCGTGATCGTAAAGCCACTCCCCGACGGGGCTCCGGCGTCCGAAGATTTTCAACAGGATCAAACCCGTCGATACCGGCGGCATAACCAAAGGCAGCAAGACGATGGTCTCTACTATGCTCTTCAGCGGCCATTCCTTGCGGGCAAAGAGCCAGGAGACGGCAATGCCAAACGGTAGGATGAAAAGCGTGCTGGCGAGTCCGACAGCAACAGAAAATAGGGTGATTTGCCAGGTTTCAAGCGAGAAGAGGAGCGACAGCATTTGCTCGTCAGTCAATCAAGAAGGACAAATCCGAATTTCCTGAAGGAGTGTTTTCCAGACGTGCCCAAGACGAAATTCATGAAATCGCGGGCGGTGTCTTTTTTCTTCGAGGCTTTCATAATAGCCACCGGATAGGTGATCTTTGGCCCCTTATCGATCGGGACTTCATAAACCACTTTGACCCGGTGGGAGATCGCGGCATCGGTCTTGTAGACAAAGCCCGCCTCAACGTTGCCGGATTCGACAGCCGCCAGAGTAGCCCGAACATCTAATACGGGAACAATTTTCTGCCTGACTCTGTCCCACAAACCCTCCCTTTCAAGATAGGTGCTGCTGTAAACTCCGACAGGCACCGACCTGGGTTCGGCGATAGCGATTTTCTTGATCTCGGGCCTCAATAAATCTTTCGGGGAGGAAATTCCCAGCTTAGAGTCCGCGGCCACGATTATGACGATCTGGTTCGAAAGCAGATGCTTACGAGTCCCGGGCTCCAGTCGGCCATGTTTCTCCAGATTATCCATCTGTGCCAGGTCGGCTGAGAAAAAAACATCCGCCGGCGCTCCTTCCTCGATCTGACGCGCCAGGGTGCTGGAAGAGCCGAAGGTAAAATTGACCTTGTGCTTGCTTTTGGATTGATAAGCACCACCGATCTCTTTGAGAACGTCCGTCAGACTCGCCGCGGCCGCAGCCAGAATTTCGTCGGCGTTCGCCGAGGTTTGAACAAAAACCAGACAGAGAACAGCGGCCATGATGAGGCAGGGTGTCTTGTTGCGTTTGCTTCGTGCCATCGTGATCCGACTTTTCGCTCCGCTCAATCGCTCGAGCAAACTCTTCGGCGCACTAAAACTTGTGGATCAGAGGAGTCGGGGTTTTGAATTTTAACTCCCATGCCTACCGAAATCATATGTAAGGAGACCAGCAACAGAAAACCACGAAATATCTTTCTGAGCATTTGACCATGGATCTGCGTTGCCACTCATGCGCCGATGGTTTGACAGACTTCTTAGCCTTGCCCTCTGTCCACGACCTTGCCACTCTCGCGCGTGTCGTAACCTCCCAGCGCTTCAAGCTCATCCCTGAACGTTCGGCTGACGAGCGTATCGAGAAGCGCCCTCAAGCCCGGAAGCGTGTCATAATAACCCTTGGGAATAACTAGGTCGTAACGCTCGCGTTGCAGCGGAATGAAATCGAGATCGCAGATTGAAGCTCCGGCGCGCGCGCCGATCCCGGCATCAGCCAAACCGGTTTTGACCCGTGAAGCCACCTCGAGATGCGACAAAACCTCGTTGTCGTAACCTTTGACCCGAGCAGGTTGAATGCCAGAACTCTCAAGTTGTCGATCGAGAAGACGCCGTGCCCCTGAGCCACTTTCCCGGTTAACGATCTTCACGGCTGGACGTGCTAGATCTAGAACGCCGCGAATTTTTTTTGGGTTTCCTTTTCTCAAGATCAGTCCTTCCTCCCAATGAGCGAAGGTGACGACGAGACAGTCCATGCCTTTGAGATGGCGCTCCAAGTAGGGCAGATTCCACGAACCCGAGCGCTCATCGACCAGATGAACACCAGCCACGTGGACTTCACCTCGCCTTAGCACATTGATCGCGACACTGCTTCCCATGAGGCAAGGCACCAGGTTTTCTTTGTCTCGACTTCTCAGATGTTCGGCCGCAAGGAACATCGCGGGGTCACATCCGGCAACAACGATTTTCCGCTTCACGGTCTCGCGGTCTTTGAAGAGCTTGACCTTCACGCGCTTGTTTTGCGATTCCGGTGCAACCATCAAACCGTCAGCCGTGGCCGATAGACTGGTCAGCTCGCCAAAACCATCCAGTGGCCGAACAATAAGTCGCTCACCTACTTGGGTCACTTGAACCCGGACTTTGGCGGCAGCTTGGGGAAGTGAAGCGATCAGTTCACCTTCGATGATCTCGCCCGCGCCTTGGAGGCTAAACAGCTCCTCGACTCTGCAGCGCAAGGCCCGCGCAAGCTGGAGAGCAACCGAAGTGGCAGGAGAATACTGATTCGCCTCCACGGCGCAAACCGCTTGTCGCGTGATGCCCGCCATAGCCGCGAGCTGCTTTTGAGACAGCCCCGAGGACTGGCGCCTTTCTCGCAAACGGTTGTCGATTTCGACTTGATGCCGGTTCTTGACGGACTGGCGGATTGCCATATTATATGACTTTTTGTCAGTTATCATGTCAAACCGCGAGCGTCAAGTAATCAAGGGAATTTGCCGGTTCACATCGCCTTCGCGCTGTTATAACCGATTTGCGGCCAGATTCTCTGAGTTAGGTTTGACATCGCCGATTCGATGGTGGGAGAATGCGCCCGCCGCTTATGGAAACGGTTGAACCGCCAATAGGAGCTGAAGTTCGCGAGACGTTAGAAAAATCCGCTTCGGCCGAACCGGTAATCCGAGTTGAGAACGTCTCCAAGCTTTTCCGAACTCCCAGTGAGGGATCGATTTCCGCCCTTCAAGAGATCACCTTGGATATCCCTTACGGCGAGTTCGTGACTGTGGTTGGACCCAGTGGTTGTGGCAAGTCAACGCTGCTCAAGCTCATCGCCGGGTTTTCTGCGCCCTCCTCGGGGCGCATTCTCTACCAGGGAGAAGAGGTGCGAGGGCTCAACACGAAAGTCGGTTATGTCCCCCAGGAAAGCAAGCTCTTTCCTTGGTTGACACTCGAGGAGAACGTCGGCTTTGGTCTGGATTCCAAGCGCTATCCGCGAGAAAAACGCGAGCACCAGGTGCAGCAGTTCATCAAACTCGCCGGCCTAGCCGGATTCGAGAAGTATTATCCGGCCCAGTTGTCAGGAGGCATGAGCAAACGGGCTTCCATCGTGCGCGCGTTGGCTTACGAACCTCCGGTGATTCTCATGGACGAGCCCTTCGGTCCCTTGGATGCCCAAACCCGAATGGTGCTACAGGATGAGCTCCTAAAGATCTGGGAGCAGAAGCGCCAGACCATTGTCTTCGTCACCCACGATCTGGTGGAAGCGGTGGCTCTCGCCGACCGGGTGGTGGTCATCACTCACCGCCCGGGCCAAATCAAAGACATGATCGACGTCCCCATGAGGCGGCCGCGTAACATCTTTGAAATTCACCGGCAGCATGGATTCGATGAAGCCTACGGCCGCTTGTGGAATATCTTCCGCCACGAGCTCAATATCCGCTCCCGATAGGGAAAAACTTCTGTGTCAAAAGACGCCAGCCAAGAGCATTCAGATATCGGTAACACCCGTGAGAGTATCGCGCTTAAGAGACCACCCGGGTCTAATCTACGGGGTTTTGGGGTCACGCTGCTCCGCGCCGGTATCGTCGGCGGATTTTTGCTGCTTTGGCAAATCGCCTCGGGCCGGTGGATAGAAACCTTCCTGATCAGCAGCCCAAGCCGTATTTTCTCTTCCATGCTAGCGGGTTTCCAATCGGGAGACCTTTTGCAACATACCTGGGTCACGCTCCAAGAGATCCTGATCGGGTTTCCCCTCGGTGCCCTGACCGGGATCGCGTTGGGATACTCGTTCGGGCGGAGCCGCCTGCTCGCCGAAATTTTTGAACCCATCATCATCGCGCTCAACGGCATCCCACGCACGGCTCTCGCGCCCCTATTTATCGTCTGGTTGGGCATCGGCATTTGGTCCAAAGTAGGGGTCGTTTTTTTGCTGACTTTTTTCTTAAATTTCTTCAACACCTATACCGGCATGCGGCAGATGGATCAGGAGTACGTCGATCTCGCCAGGCTTATGCGCGTACGCGGGTGGAAACTGACTTTTCGGGTCATTTTGCCGGCGATTTCCCCCTATGTTTTTACCGGGATTAGGACCAGCATTCCTTTCTCCGTCATCGGCGCCATCGTCGGTGAATTTATCGCGGCCACCGAGGGGATCGGTTTTTTTATCCGGCTCTCGGCAGGAATTTTCCGGACTGCCGATGTCTTTGTCGGAATCATCGTTCTCATGATCATTGTGATCATCATGGATAAGATCGCCGGGATGGTAGAAAAGCGGGTTTTAAGTTGGCAGACACAAACCGAACATGTACGGGTTCAAGGATAGAAAGGAGCTTGGAAATGAAAAAAAGGGGCGAACTTCATCCGATTTTGAAAATCTCGGTGGTGCTGCTCTTTTTGGGCGCGCTAGTTCCACAGATCAAGGCGCAATCGAAGGACATGCCTGAAGTGACGATCGCCACGGCGGTTTCCAATATGGCATTTTCCGCGTTGTGGGTTGCCGAGCAGCTCAAATATTTCGAACAAGAAGGGGTGCGCGCCAAGATTACCGTGGCTGGGGGCGGCTCTCCGTGTCAATCCGCGGTGGTCGGGCGTTCGGTCAACTTCTGCGCCTCATCGTCGGAAGGTCTGGTCCTCGCGCATGTCGAAGGCGCGCCTCTGGTGGCGATACAAGCGCACAATCGAAATTTGACCCTCAGCGTCGCCGTCCGTAAGGAGATTGTCGATAAACTGAAACTCACTCGGAAAAGCCCTCTCAATGCGCGGCTGAAAGCGCTGACGCAGTTGGGCCCGATCGGCGCGACCAGTCCAGGGGCGGCATCTGAACAGATTTTCAAGTTGCTCGTGGCCAAAGCCGGCGGGGATCCCGCCAAGCTCAAGTTCGTCTACTTGGGAGGACCCCAGTTGCCCTCATCTCTGATGAACAACGTGATCGATGCGTTCGCGCTCTCCCCGCCTTCCGCCGAGATCACCGAGGCTGCAGGCAAGGGCTACGTGCTGATTCCGCTCGGGAACGGCGAAGTTCCAGAGCTAACGGACTATCCGTATGAGGTTCTGATGGCGCGTCCCGATTATGCTGAAGAGAATCGCAAAGTGGCCACCGCAGTCGCGCGCGCTGTTTCTCGCGGCGGGGCCCTTTTTCATACCAATGCGGAAGCGGCTAAGACGGCCCTGCGCGCGCACCGCTTCTCGGAGCCCAAGAAGCTGGACGATAAGGTTTTCGAGTTGTCTTTTTCGACGATCAAACCTGCCATGCCCCGGTGGGGAAACATGACCAGCGAAGGTTGGAAAAAAGTCATCAACTTTTCCGTTGGCTCCGGCATCGTCAAAGATCCCTCCAAAGCTCCCTCCGCGGAGGAAGGACTCCTCTGGACCAACAAATTCGTCGGCAAGTCTTCCTAGTTTTTACATTGGCCAGACACCGGTGGGTCTGCTTATAACGCAAGGCTCACCGGTAGCCCATTGCGGACAGGAACTGCTTCAGTGACTCAAATTGAAAGTAGGGATTACTTTGCTTCTGCTCCCCAATCGTGGAGACCGTGTGATCCGAGTAGTTGTGCCCGGGAAATAAAATCGTCTCATCTGGCAGTGCCATCAACTTCTGCGTCAAACTGTAATACATCTGCTCGGGATTGCTCCCGGGCAAATCCACGCGGCCGCAGGAGCCGATAAAGAGCGTGTCTCCTGATACAATTCTGTTATCGATGAGAAAACATTGCGATCCCGGCGTGTGACCGGGCGTGTGAAGCAATTGGATCTCAACACCGCCGACGTCGATCTTATCTCCGCTTTCCGCCTTGACGATATCGGAGGGCGAGAGCGCGTTTAGAAGCTCCGCTTCGGTTTTGTGGACGACGACCTTGGCTTTGCATTTGCTTAGAAGTTCGGTCACGCCTTCGATCTCGATTCCGCCAAAACGGCCACCCACATGATCAGGGTGCGTGTGGGTTACAAACGCATGAGTGATTTCCACATCGTCATTGGCCGCGACTCTAAGAATCGTTTCGATTTCCCATGCCGCGTCTACCACGGCGACCTTGCGCGTTTCCGTAGAGCCGATGAGATACACGAAGTTCTGCATGGGGCCCATTTCGATCTGTTTGAAGTAGAGTCGATGGTTCACGTCGCGCTCCACGCAATGCAGAATGACATTGCTGCGATTTCTCTAGGCTTTGGTTTTAGACGCCAGCGATTGGTAGCTCACGCCTTCGCCGTTATCCTGGCTCACCGGCAAACCCAGACTTGACCAACCCGGCGCGAGCACTTTTCCCATAGGATCGCGCATGCCACCGAAACCACCGACCATGCTTGAGATGTCTTGATATCCGGCCTGTTGAAGCAAACCTGCCGCGGCATTGGAGCGCGGACCCGCCTGGCAACCCACGACGATTTTCTTATCCTTGGGATAGTTACCCTCAACGATCCTGACAAAGTCGGCGTTCATCACCATTCCTCGGGCCGGATCAGGAAACGCAACCGGTATATTCACCGCACCCTCCGGGTGGCCGGCGGTAAACTCCCGTTCGGTGCGCACGTCGATATAAACAGCGCTCGTGTCCTTTTCGAGAACCTCATGCGCCTGCTGCGGCGTAATTTCTTTGACAGCCATATAAAGCCTTTCTGGTTTCTAATTTCTGGTTTCTGGCTTTTTTATCTCTGTTCTTCAGGCAAACTTGAAACCTGAAACTTATAGACTAGAAACCCTAACTTACATCCCCATGATATTGTAACCCGCATCCACGTGCACCACTTCGCCGGTGACCGCGCTGCCCCAGTCGCTGCACAAATACAACGCGGTTTTGCCGACTTCGTCGGCATCGATATTTCGCTTCAGGGGCGCGCGCTCGCTGACATAGTGAAGCATATCTTTGAATCCCGCGATTCCTGAGGCGGCTAAAGTCCTGATCGGTCCCGCCGAGATCGCATTGACGCGAATACCTTTCGGGCCGAGATCGTGGGCGAGATAGCGCACACTCGCTTCCAGCGCGGCTTTCGCGACACCCATGATGTTATAGTTTGGAACGACTCTCTCTGACCCCATATAAGTCATGGTAAGAATCGAGCCCTTGCGTCCCTCCATGAGCCGCGCCGCATGGCGCGCGAGCGCAACGAGCGAGTAGGCGCTCACGTCCATCGCGAGATGAAACCCTTGGCGACTTGTTTGAACGTACGGATTGGACAAATCCTCTTTGTTGGCGAAAGCGATGGCATGAATGAGAATGTCGAGGGAGCCCCACTCCTGCTGCAGTGTGGCAAAGACCTTTTCCATTTCCTCATCCTTAGTCACATCGCAAGGAAGGATAATCTTCGAGCCGATACCCTCAGCCAACGGTCTGACGCGCTTCTCTAAAACCTCACCGGCGTAGGTAAACGCCAGTTCCGCCCCTGCCGCGTGCAAAGCCTCGGAGATCGCCCACGCAATACTACGATCATTGGCCACGCCGAAGATAATAGCCCGCTTCCCCTGCAAAAGGCCCATATTTCTCACCTCTCGAATTCACAGCTGACCATCGAGAACTGGGAAAGAATGAAACGAAACCAACGAGATGCTCGTGCCTGAATTCTCATCTCTGTCTCATTTCTTTTTGTGCGGTTTCTCCACCAGTCCTCTTTGCCACAGATACTCGTTTTCTCCGCTCTGTTTGCTGATCCAGCGCGACAGCACGAAGAAGAGATCGCTTAGCCGATTGAAGTATTTGAGCGGCCATTCGCCTAAATCCTCGACACGCGAGAGCCGCAGTATCTGTCGTTCTGCTCTTCGGCACACGGTGCGGCACTGGTGCAGGTAGGCGCCGATCTTTCCTCCTCCGGGAAGCACAAACGATTTTAACGGCTCCAGCTCTTTCTGACACTCATCGATGAGCTGCTCGATCTTTTTCACCTCGCGATCACCGACACGATACATTCCCTCTCGAAAAGATTCCGGCGGCGTCGCTAACTCGCTGCCGAGATCGAACAGCTCATCCTGGATCCGGCGCAATACGACGTCTAGAAAACGATAGGCATCACCGGCATGGAGTTTTTCGTCATTGAACGCCCGCGTCAGACCCACAATGGAATTCAATTCGTCGACCGTTCCATACGCCTCAATGCGCGGTGAGTCCTTAGGCACGCGCGTGCCACCGACCAGTCCGGTTTCGCCCTTGTCCCCCGTGCGTGTGTAGACGCGAGTGATTCTAATCGCCATTGTGCATCGCTCTAATGATTGTCAGCCTCGACCAGAACGACCCCAGTCAATTACTTTTAGCCGATTCTGCCAGATAAGGTAAGCGGGAATGCCCAGGCTGACGATGAAAACTCCGATCAGGGATTCCCACGGCTTCTCAACCAATGAGCCCCAGACGATCCACAAATGAGCGATGATGAACAGGATAGGAACGATCGGGTAACCCCAGAGTTTGTAGGGTCGCTTTAGTTCCGGCCTTTTCCATCGGAGCACGATCACAGATCCGACAGTGAGGGCGGAGAATAGTGTGATGATGATGCTGACGTAGGTGAAGAGCGTACCGAAGGTGCCGGTTACAATTAAGCAGCACGCCCATATCGCCTGCAAAATGATCGCATTCGTTGGCGTCCCGAAAATCGGATGAATCCGGCTAAGGCGCTTAAAAAAGACCCCATCCTGCGCCATGGCATAGTAAATACGCGGTCCGATCATGGTCACCACATTCAACGCACCAAGGATGGACAGGGTGATGATTGCGGTGATCCATGCTGATGTCTGGTAGCCAAACAGAGCCGTGGTCGCGACCTCGGACACTCTGAGCGCCCCTTTCATCTCCGTGACCGGCACACCATAGATATAAACGACATTGACCGCCAAGTAGAGTGCGATCACAATGAGATTCGCCCACAACAGCGCCCGCGGCAGGTTTTTCTCCGGATCTTTGACCTCGCCGGCGATGTAAATCACCGCATTCCAACCCGAATACGCGAAAATCGCCGGGATGAAGGCGGCGGCAAAAACGCTAAAGTTCGTGATCTTCTGCCAATCGAATAGCGGACTAAAGTGCGCTGTATTGCCTTTACCGAACGAGACTCCCAAGATGAGGATTCCCAATAGAGAACCGATCTTCAAAGTCGTTAAGATATTCTGCGTCACAGTTCCTTGCCGCACACCCAAACAATGCAGCCCTGAAATCATTATGACAACGATGACGGAGAAGAGTGTTCCGACCGTAACGTTTATCCATAAGCCCAAAATCGTCGCCGAAAAAATCGCCTCCTGGGAGCCAAGGACCGGAAAGAAAAAAGACATAAACCCATTGAATCCAACGGCGAGAAACGCAATCGCCCCTGAGAAGGTCACCAGAAACGACGACCACCCCGAAAGAAAGCCCATCAGCTTTCCGTAGGCTTCCCTGATGTAAATGTAGTCTCCGCCGGCATAAGGCAAACTCGCGGAAAGTTCAGCGCAGCTCAGCGCACCCGTCAGAGCTAAAAGCCCGCCGAGAATCCAAACCAACAGCACTCCTCCAGGTGTCGGCAGGGTCTCCGCAATCGCTCCGGTAGTAACGAAGATACCGATCCCAATCATGTCCCCGGAAATCAGCATGATCGCATCAAACAAACCTATTTGTCGTTTGAGTTCGTTTTGTGCCATGGCGTTTACCCTTACCAGGGAACTAGGGAGACAGGCAAATCGCTTGGCGCCTTTTGAGCCTATGAAAATCAATTTTAGTAGCGCAGCGGATGTGATACGTACAGATTGCTTTATTGGAGTTATCTCGATACCACGAACAGACGGGGACAATCATGAAGCTCTTCGTGACGCTCGTTTATGTGCTGCTCTTTTCACTCGCATCATGGGCGCAGGATGCCGTCAAGCGGGACAAGCACCAGATGCACCGGCTTCACCGCGATCCGAAGTCATACATTGGAGCGTTAGAAGATCCGAAACGCGACGCCTATCAGAAACCGCGGGAAGTTCTGACGGCGCTCGGATTGAAATCGGGAGAGATCATTGCCGATATCGGCGCCGGATCAGGTTATTTCACTTTCCGTCTGGCGCAGCCTGTCGGTGACAAAGGAAGAATCTACGCCGTGGACGTGAGTCCGGACATGATTCTGCACATCAATCGGCGCGTCCGGGAACTCAAAGCGACGAATGTCGTCTCCATCCTTGCCGATCCCGACGATCCGCTACTCCTCGACGCATCCATCGACCGCTTCTTTTTTTCCGATTCATGGCATCACATCGAAGCCCAGACGAAATATCTTTCCCTGGTGAAACGAATGCTCAAGCCCGGCGGCGAAGTCGTCATGATCGACTTCCATAAGAAAGATCTCCCTGTCGGCCCGCCGCTTCAGATGAAAATCGCCCGCGAGGATGTGATCAGACAGATGGAGACCAATGGCTTTCGCTTGGCAAAGGAGCATACATTCTTGCCCTATCAGTATTTCCTGGTCTTTGTTGTGAACTAGACCGAGCATCGAATCCTCCACGTGACGACCTTGTGGCCAACCTTTTAATTCGGCGTCTGCAAAGACGCGCCTCGTATGGCCGTATATCTACGGCTCTGAAGTAAGACTCAGAACCGCAACAGCTGTAGCATTCTCACCAGACTATTCCGCATCTCGCGCGATTTATCGCGACCAAAGAAACTTACAGCACCGTCTTGAGAGGTAGTGCCTAACCCCCATTTGGGTATCCAAAATACCCCCGATCGGGGCGTTGACATCCTTAGGGGAAGAACCGGTAAAATCAGCGGCAAATAAAACCAGTCCTAAAAATGGAGGTGCTATTCATGAAAAGCAGCTTGTTCGACTGCAAACTCGCGGTCTTCATCGTCGGGCTTTCTGCTTCGACGGGATAGCACAAGACGATTCAAGGGAGGAATCGGAGTCATACCGGTCTCGAACGTCGTCGTAGATGCGACCACTGGCGCCATCACTGTCAATCGCAACATTGTCCGCGGAGTCCAACCGGCCGGTCAGATCTGGGTGATAAGTGATCTGGATGCCACGATAAAAACCAATGGGGACATCAAGGTCGTGGGCGAGGGCTGATTTGGGACTCATCGGACGCGGGCGTCTAAGGAAACCCGCCTAAAAAAATCATCCTTTTACCGATATCCAAATTCATAGAAGGTGCTAAATGTCACGTCCATACTTTAAAGAAAGCTGCTAAGGAGGATAAGCCGATGAAACGATTTATCATTGGTACCGTTATGCTGGCTGGATTACTAGTTGGAGTCTTCAGCACTCCGGTGTTCGCGCAAAATATTCGCGCCGAACTCGAAGGATTTGAAGAAGTTCCCGCAGTCTCCAGCACGGCAAAAGGTCTATTTCGCGGCAGGATCAGGGACAAGGGCACAGCCATCGACTACACGCTGAGCTACAGCGGTCTGGAAGGAACCGTCAGCCAAGCCCACATCCACTTTGGGCAGCAAGGTGTTGTTGGCGGGATCTCCGTTTGGTTGTGCGAGACGACGGACGCGTTCCAGGACCCTGCTGGCCTCGCGCCTACGTGTCCACAGGAAGGTGAGGTGAAGGGGACGCTCACTGCTGCCAATGTGATCGGGCCGATTGGACAGGGAATTGCTGCTCAGGAATTCGATGAACTGATTAGGGCCATTCGCAATGGCGTGGCCTACGTTAATGTTCATTCGCTCCCCACATTTGGCGGCGGCGAGATCCGTGGACATATTAAATAACAGTCTATCTCTTGCAGTATTTAGCCACTGGCTAGCATCTCGGTATTTTGGGATTATCCGCGAAATCGAGAGCATTCCGAAATTGACTGAAGGGCCAGCGGCGCCGGGCTCGCGAAAAAGTAAACTGTCAAAAATGGTTTCAACATGCCAGCTTGGAGCATATCTGTGAAGTGTTCGGGAACGTGCGTCGGTAGGAGTAGGCACCAAAAATCGATTAATTCTGCGGAATTCCTTGGGTGAGAACTCTGGAGGGTTCGGGGTCGATCGGTGTTTTTTTCACAGGCAGACAAGTGGGACGAGAAGCACGGCGGCGGAACGTATAGCGAACGGGTTGAAAGGGCAGATGGGGCATAGCTCGATCCGTGACCCTCGATAATCTACGGGCAGACGGCAATAACATTGGAACCAACAGCAACCAGTCGGTGCGTGCCCGACTCTTGTGCGACAGGCTTGCACACGAGTCTGACGTCGTGCCGCTCGAACCTAACGGAGACTTCGAGATCAATGACATCCTCGATCCTCTACCAACCAACACGTGCAACAATCCTGTCCTTCTGATCGTGAGCAGTGGTGACAGCAAATAGCCCGACATCAAATAGCCCGACAACAGTTGTTAGCCTGCCGGCTCACGGCGCCCTCCCGCGAGCTGGCAGCCTATAAATAAATGGAGCTTTTAACGGAGACCTCAGTTCGTTTCTTTCACACTTCTGTTGCGTAGAGAAGGGCGCATGTCTGATCGCGCCTGTCAATGTAGTCCTCTCGAAGTAGACCGCAGTGCATCGAACCCCACCTTCTGCCTCTGCCAATAAGCCCCCCAAAACGAAACTAAAACACCCGGATTTAGCTCATCAATTCTGATTTGGTGGTGATGGCGTTGGACAATAATCCATGATAGGGAGACCGTGAATTCACTCGAGAAACAGCCATGGATTGGAAAGACCCCGAGATGTTCGAGGCTGGCAGCCACGGCAACAAGCCGTTCAGCATCCGCGTACCGGCGCTGGTCGTCACTCGCGGTGCCAAAGGCCGTCTCAATTTTCTCACTGCCATGTGGTTTACGCCTACCGGATTCGAGCCTTCGCGGATGATCGTGGCCATCCAAAAGAAAACTCTGACTTATGATCTACTTCTAGAACGCGGTGAATTCGTCATGAGCGCGCCGTCCGATAAAATGATGGATGTAGTTGTTTTTGGCGGTTACGTTTCTGGCCACGACGTCGACAAATGGGAAGCGGCGGGTCTGACGCCAGTCAAGCCGTCAAAAATTTCCGTGCCGCTGATCGGTGAAGCGATCGGTAATGTGGAGTACCGCGTCGCGCAGCAGATCCCGTTTAGTGGCGAGATGGATCTGTTCGTCGGCGAGGTGCTGGCGACACATATCCGAAAGGGCGCGATGGAAGGCGAGGTTTACCGCGAGGGCTCCAACCCTCTGCTTTACATGGGGACGAAGTACGGTTCAGAGGCGAAATCTCTGGGCAAATATTACGCTCGCCTTCATTCCATAGAGCCGGCAAATTATGATTCGCCGCTGTTGAAGGAATATCTGAGCCGTCCCAAGAGAAGAGAGCTGCCAGCAAAAGAGTGACCTATGTGATCTATCCACATTCCAGGCTGGTTGGATTCCCAACGCAACAGAAAGGGAGACTTGACCATGCGATTAAAAAGCTTTCTTGGTCTACGTTCTCTGTTCATGGCCATGCAACTCGTGCTGCTCACCAGCACTGGCTTCTCCGCTCCTCTTCCCAAGTCCACCGAAGAGATACTCAAGAAGCTCAAACTGGAGCCCGCGATTCTGTCCAACATCGACAAAGAGCTCGAAGTCCCCAAGGGTTGGCTCGACAGCGCCAAGAAAGAAGGCAAGCTCCGCATGTTCTCTACCATGGACCCGGGG